>NZ_CP150886.1:1210566-1513207 GCF_038050375.1 Okeanomitos corallinicola TIOX110
ATTGGTTTACTACTGGTGGGTCTGCTGGTTTTAAACGCAACAAAATTAATGAATCTGAAAATAATGATTAGTTTGAGATAGGTAAGTGGGGAGATGGGGATAACAAATTTATTTTTTTCCCCTCATACCGTTTCACTTGAATAATGATACACATACTTGAGTCAGGGTTTAGCAGTGCTAAACCCCTACAAAAAATTATATGTATTAGGATTTGTATGAATTGCCATAACACCTTAATTTTTAATCATTTTCCTGCATACGTCTCACAACTTTTGTGACCAAATTTCTAGGGAAAAACCCGACCACTTTGGCAAAAATTTTATTGACAAGTCCAGGAATAACTATTGTTTTACCTCCCATTAAAGCATCATATCCCATCTGAGCGACAGTTTTAGCATCCATCATTTTTTGACCTTTCAGCAGTTTAGAATCTACCATTCCTGTCCGTTCATGAAATGCAGAAACTGTTGAACCAGGACATAGAACTGTTACAGTTACTCCTGTATTTTCTAACTCATTAGCAATAGCTTCGGAAAAAGATAAAACATAAGCTTTTGTGGCAAAATAAACCGCCATTAATGGACCAGGTTGAAAAGCTGCCGCCGAGGAAACATTTAATATTTTACCTTTACCTTTTTTGACCATCTCTTTGAGAAATAATTTAGTTAGATGGGTCAAACAAACCAGGTTTACCTGTAACATTTCTAGTTCAGATCCCAGATTGGTTTCATTAAATAATCCGTAAGTACCAAATCCTGCATTATTTACTAACACATCAACTTCAACATTAGCTTTTTGCAATTCTGAAAAAATTTCACTAGGTGCTGTAGATATAGATAGATCTTTAACAATCGTAGTTACAAAAATATCAAATTTTCTCTTGAAATTAATAGCTATTTCTAGTAATCTAAGTTCATTTCTATCTATTAATACTAAGTTATAGTTATTAGCTGCAAAAATACAAGCTAATTCGTAGCCAATTCCACTGGCTGCTCCAGTAATAAGAGCAGTTTCTTGACCTTGTGTTTTAGCTTTTATTTTCATATTAAAAATGGTGATATTCACCTGAAAGTATTAGCAATTCAATGGTGCTAAACTGATTATAGGGTGGGTATTTTCCACCCCAGATATGTGACTAAATTAAACCAAACTCAAGAAACCTGTTTGCATTAAGTAAGAAGTGTAGGTAATCAATAATTGTGAGTCAATTGGTGGACAAACAATAGAACTGCCTTTCAATGCTTCTAAGGTTGCTTCACAACTAATAATTGGTCTTCTTGCTTGCAAATACAAATCAGGAATAGTGATTTGTTCATCAGACCAACGCTCTAATAAAAATGGTCTTAGAGTATATAATGGATTATCCTCGTCAGTGACATTATTGATTAAATCAGATTGCCATTGTTCGTAGGGAATCATTTCTAAGGAAAACCCAAAAGTGCGTATCCATTCCACCAAAGATTTTAAAGAAGCGGGTTGGGGATGTTGTAAATGGAAGGCTTGACCAATGGATTTTTCCTGTCTGGATAAATAAACAACAGCTTTACTTACATAGTCTACAGGAGACATATCTAACATATAATCTACATCAGGGAATGAACCCATTTGTAGACAACCTTTAATCATTAAATTGATAAAGTCATGGGTATTGCAAATTCCAGTTTTGCTATCTCCAGAAATTAAAGGTGGTCTGTAGATTGTAATTGGTAATCCTCTATCACCAGCAATTTTAACTAACTTCTCAGCTACCCATTTTGTTTGAGAATAACCTAAGAAAATACCCTGCCAATCATCAAAGTTATCTTGTTCTTTAACTACCTGACCAGCGTAAGCATTAGATTCAAAAACAGCAACACTAGAAACATAATGTACAGGTTTAACTTTAGTTTGACAAGCTAACCTTAAAACTTCTTGTGTTCCTAAAACATTAGCGGCTTTTAATGCTGGATAGGGATAAACATAATTCAGTAAAGCAGCACTATGATAAATGGTATCAATGTTAGCAGATAAGTCATTAAATTGCTGTTGACTCATACCTAAAAGTGATTGTGCTAAGTCACCAATAATGGGTATTAGTCGGGAACTATATTTATCATCCCAGACAGCATATTGTTGGAGATTTTTTGTTAATTTGCTTTTGGCTTCAGCAACATTAGCCGCACGTACTAAACAATAGATATTTGCTTGAGTTTCTGCTAGGAGTTCCTTGATGATAAATGCACCTAAATAACCTGTTCCTCCAGTTAAAAAGATATTTTGGGGATTAGTAATAGAAACAGCATTATTACCCACTGGTTGAATAGTTGGGTCTAATACGGCTTCAGCACCTAAATCTAAAAATGGAAGAGCAATATTAGCATCTTTTACTTGAGATTCTCCTGATACTTCTTCCGATAAACGTTGAGAGAGTGTAGCAATAGTTGGGTAATGCCAAAGTAAAACAGGAGAAGGTTTAAAACCTAGTAAATTTTCCAATTTACTGATAATAATCATAGCTTGGGCTGAATCCAAACCATAATTTTCTAAATTTTCTTCTACATCTATTTCCTCTGATGTAGTTGCTAAAATTTCAGCTAAATTAGATACCAGGCAAGATTGAATCTCTTCGGCAGTATAAGTATTTTTTAAACTCATGTTTACATCTCCAATGTAGAATGAACAGGTTGATATTGACTGTAGAAATTAGGAATTTGCAAACCCTGAAACTTTAAATTTTGAATACGATATAAAAAGGCTGTTCCTAACATAATGTGATGGGCAACATCAACAACATGACGATTTTCAGGTTTGGCTAGATAAGAACCATTTACCCAGTCATTAAAACCACCCATAGCAGGACCACACCAAATTTGGTAATCTACTTCTCGACCTTTTTCACCGCTACTAGACCAACGAGAAGATAAGCCTAAATACCAGCGGAAAATTAAAGCCATTTTTAATTTTGGATTATTCACAGCTTTACCTAATTTTTCAGGGTTTTTCTGTGATAAATAAGCAGCTGTTCCTTCCCAAACTTCAGCAATAGTTTTCCGGAAGATTTGTTTTTCTAACTTCTCTCTTTCGGCTATGGGAATATCTTCAATTGATTCATAAGAGCGGTATATTTCATATAGTTTTTGCGCTCGCATAGGAAACATTGTACCGCGTTTTAAGACTTGCAATTTAACTCCCATTTCAAACATATCTGCGGCGGGAGCCATCATCATATCAGCCATTTGAGCTTGGGCTAATAACTTTTTGGTATATGCACAAGCTCCGGATTCAATGCAGGATTGATTAATTGAACCAGTCACAATATAAGCAGCACCCATTATAAAAGCAGCTAATGCTGATTCTGGTGTTCCAATTCCTCCTGCTACTCCCACTCGAATGGGTTTTTCGTAATTATATTGTGCTTGAATTTCGTCCCTTAAACTAATAATTGAAGGTAGTAAACATACTAAGGGACGATTATCTGTATGACCACCCGAATCAGCTTCTACGGTAATATCATCAGCCATTGGTACTTTGCTGGCTAAACTTGCTTGTAATTCACTAATTAGCCCTTTTTCAAGTAATTCTTTGACAATTCTTGCGGGTGCTGGTTGTAAAAATTTAGTTGCAACCTCACGACGAGAAATTTTAGCAATGACCTTATTTTTGATTTCAATTTGATGATTAACATTTAAACTTAATCCAGCAATTCGATAATAAACGATGTTAGGAGTTAAGTCTAAAAATGCTGATGCTTCTACTGTGTCTACGCCATATTTTAGATATAATTCTACAGCTTTTTTTTCTATTGCTTGGTCATTAGGACTGTGAATTAAATTAAAGCAATAAGGACCATTAGGTAGGGCTGTTTGTATATTTTGAATGGCTTTTTCTAGTTTTTCTGGAGGTAAACCACCTGCACCAAAAGAACCTAAAAGTTTTTGTTTTCCTAGTGCAATTACCATTTCTTCAGAAGCAATTCCTCCAGCCATTGCACCTGTCATGTAGGCATATTTGACATCATGAACTTTGAGAAAGTTTGGGTCGCCAAATTGTTGTAGTCCTAAAGGTGGTAATGATATTAACAATTCTGCTTGTTCAGAAGCAACATTATGAGCTGGTGTTAAATAACCATCATTAGTCACGCCTATATTACCTGCTATTTTAACTACATAACATGGCTTTTCTAGGGTAAGTAATTTTTCTTTGATGGCAGTTGTTGCAAATGCAATACAATCTCCTGAACCTCTCCAATTTTGGTTTTGGTAGTTGGAGATTTTGGAGAAAGTTAGTCCGTTATTATGTTTGTTTAGTACCGTATTAAATGCTGTCACGGTAATTTTTTCCTCAATTGGTAAGAGATTTTAGCGGTTGGGTTAACTTAGGAAAACCCAATATTTTGAATAATTTGTTGGGTGGTGATGTCACTGAACCCAACTTGCAAGAATTATTTTTCTTGTTGTAGTAAGTTTTGAGCGCAAGCTAGTTGCAGTTGAATGATTTCACTCATTTGTTGACTGAATTCTTTTCTAGCTTCTAAAAAGCTAGTGTGTGCTGTTGTTAATTTTGAGTTGTTGCTAGTCAGTTTTTGATACTGTGATATTTTTAAATCATTCATCTGAATTTTAGGAATTGGGTTTTGACATGAGAATTTATGATTACAGGTTGCTTCAGAAGATTTTAATTCTTCTTGTGGTTTGAAACGGTTATCCATGATCGTTTTCATGGTTATTTTTTCTGGTTGTGGGTAAATGTGACTGGGTTTAATTTGGGATGATGGTTGGAGAGAATTGGTGATTTTATACTCTCTATGATTAGTAATTTGTTCTGATTTTTGATTGGGATCTTTTTGGAAAATTTTTCGGTTTTCTGTGTTCAGAATTTCAGCAGTTATGGAGTTTCCACCTAGTAAAACTTTTCTCAAGGTAGCTTTATTGTTTTTTGTTGTTGCGAGGGAAAGATTATACAAGGGAGAAATATCTAATTTCACTCGATGACTAAGGAGTTTTGCTAGTGCTTTAATGATGGATGTATGGTCATCTATACCACGACGATTTAAAGATACAGTGATATGTTCTTGGTTGCCTAAAATTTTATTTATCCACCTTGAACACATCCCACCAGCACCAGCTTCAATAAATACTTTTGCGCCGTCTTTATAAACACGATTTACTAACCGGGGAAAGTCTAATTCTTGACATAATCCTTTGGCAATATTATGGGCAATTACTTCACTCTCCAGGCTAATTGGTTGATATTCAGCCGCAGAATAACAGGTGACTCCAGGAATGTTTTGTGCTGGTACGTTGTTAATTTTGAATATTTCTGAGTATTCTGACTGCATTGCTGGTGCATGAATCACATGATCAAATGGTGCAGGAAATGCGTTACATCCCAGTTTTTTAATCACTCGTTCACAAGCAGCTGGTTCACCAGCAATTAATACTTCTTCTGGTGTATTAATCTGGGTTAAATAAACACGGGTTTCACTTTTTATTGCTTCTCTTACCTGTGTAGCACTGGTCATGAGAACGTAGTTACTCCACAAATTTTGATGATCATTAGCAGGGTTTTTTGGTAGTTGCCAATACTCTCTCACTGCATTTTTCTGTCCAGATAATCTATCACCAAATAATGCTGAGGAGTTAAAGGTATTACTTCCTTGATAAACTTTACTCCAAATACCTTGGGCAACCATCATACTGGTTTCACCTAAACTGTAACCAAAGATATATTTAGGTTTAATTTGAAAGTCGTTGTTGAGAATTGTCGTGATGAATCTGGTAAATAGTATTTCAGCTTCAAACATAGCGATAGAATCATCTAACAATTTCTTCTCTAGTTTTTCTAGCTCTCTGGTAGTTAATTTACTTAGGCATCTAGGAAATACTAGTTTCTCTACGTCGGCTGCGCGTTTGTAAAGACTTTTGACAACTGTATCATCAAAGGCATGAGGAAATAAACGAAATAGGGTACGACCAATACCTACATAAGTGTTAACAGCGGCAGGATAAACAAAGGCAATTTCACCATTTTTTCCTAGTGGTTTAGGTGTAAAATAACTACCAATAGGAGTTTGCCAATCTTTGCCATTTGCAAAGGCATTAGTTACTCCTTTTTTAGCGGAGTTTATTTCTTTGAGTAATTCTTTTTGGTTGCGTCCAGTGATTGATAGGGTATATTTTGAATCAGAATTTTGCTGAAATTTGATAAATGTCTGACTTGCAGTTGTTTTTAAACATTCACCATTTTCAATAGTTTTTTGCAAATTATCCAGTGCAGATAATAAGTTAGACTGGTTATCACCAGTAATAGGGAAAAGATTAAATGGTCTTGACTCTAAATAACTACGACTGTGTTCTTGTTGTTGAGTTTCTTCTGATAAAATCAGATGAGCAAAAGAGCCATCACAACCAATACTATTAATGGCTGAAATTCTACATTTAACATCTTTTTGTAAAAACCAAGGTCTGGACTCGGTAGCAACATAAAAAGGACTACCTTCCCATACTTGCGGTGTTTTTACACCAGACCAGTTGGGGGTTGCTGGTATATATTTATAGTAAAGAGCCAGGGCTGTTTTGATTAAACTGGCTATTCCTGAAGCAACAAAGGTATGGCCAATATTAGCTTTGACGCTACCCAAGGCACAATGTAAACCATCACCAACGGGTGGGTAAGCTTGGAGAATACCGTTAATTTCGGTTTCGTCTTCCTGGGATATACCACTACCGCAGACTTCTAAATAATTTACTGCCTGGGGTTGAATTCCGGCTTGTTTAAATGCCTGTTTGCAGACTTGGTTGATGGTAGCTGCATCTATGGCCATTGAGGAAGATTGACTGATACTTAAACCATCAATTATTGCATAGATGCGTTGATTATTCTGCAATGCTGTATCATGTCGTTGCAAAACTACTGCACCTGCACCTTCTCCTACGCTCCAACCATCAGCTTTTTGATCAAAACTGAGGGTATTTATGCCTGTATTTATCTTGCCAAATTGACTACGGAGTAAGACATTTTCTACACCACCGGCTAAGTCAACAGCACCTACAACTACTGCATCTACTTCCTGAGTAGTTAGTAGCATTTCTGCTAATTCTAAAGCTTTAAAAACTGCTGTTTCTACAGCGCTAATAGTGAAGGAAGGACCGGAGAAATTCCAGAGAGAAGAAATACGGCTAGCCATAATGTTGCCAACATAACTAACATATTCACCAATATCAACTTGGTGGTGAATACTATTTTTAACTATGCTTTCTAGCTTAGTAACTTTTTCTGGTGGTAAAGAAATTTCTGCCCCATTTAAACCATCTTTAATTTGCCAAGATGAATTCCACCGTTGTTGTAGTTGGTGTACAGATAATTCTGTATCAGCTGCAATAATTACAGCCACATTACTGTTAGGTTTAATTTTACCATCCTTGAGGGCGCGATCGCACACTTTTAATAATAAAGTTTGTTGGGGGTTGATTTTTTCAACTTCATTAGGAGGGATTTTGTAAGCTAAAGTATCAACTTCAAAATCTTTTATATAAGCACCTTCTGGAGCTTTTCCTGCTTCTAAACCATATTCTTGCAGTAATTTTTCTTGTTGATCAATTCCATGCCATCTTTTTTCAGGTAAAGGAATAAAATGTTGTTTTCCATCATAAATACTGCTCTCAAAAGCATCTAGTCCATCGCATTCACCAAAGCAGGCATCCATGCCAACAATTACAATTTTTGCAGCTTTATTTTCTTGGATACTCATTTGCTTACTTTCCCTTGTTCCAAAATTAAATGAGAATTAATTCCACCAAATCCAAATGCACTTAAACCAACATATTTAGTTTTTTTACTCTGCCAAGGTGTGGGTGTTCTGATAATGTTGTGAGGCGACATAACATTATTTTCAGAACCTATAGGTTGACTGACATTAATAGTTGCGGGAATAACATTATTTGACATACTTAAAATTGTCTTGGTTATTCCCACCATGCCAGCAGCAACGAGTAAATGACCAACATTATTTTTTGTTGAACCTACTAAAGGCTGGGCTTGATTTTTACCAAAAAAGCCTTCAACAGATTGAGATTCGGTGGTATCTCCTAAGAGTGTGCCAGTAGCGTGACACTCTAAATAATCAATTTTTTTGGGGTCAAGTTTTGCCTCAGCATAAGCTCTTTCATAGGCGGTAATTTGCCCTTGAGCATTAGGACTGAGCAGATGTTTACCCTTACCATCATTAGATAAACCATTACCACAGATTGTTGCTAAAATTTTGTCTCCATCTCTAACAGCATCACTGTATCTTTTGAGCATTACCATTCCTATACCTTCGGAGGTAATTAAGCCCCGTGATGATTTGTCTAGAGGGCGACTAATGCCGTTATCAGGATATCCTTGAATACCTGAAAATAACATTCTTAAAAATAACGGATCTGAAGCACTAATAGCACCAGCTAACATCAAATCTGCTTTACCAGATTGTAAGTAATGGGATGCTAATTTAATGGCATAAAATGATGATGAACAGGCAGCATCTATACAGCAATGAGTTCCAGAAAGTGCAAAGGCACGGGAAATTATGGCGGCAGGTAAACCAGAAACCATCGCATTATATGGTGATGCTTTGGCTGTAGTTAATCTACCACCTAAACGGAAATCTTTTTCCTGTAAAAGTTCACTAATGGCAGGTTCAATTGTTTGCTGATAAATAGGTGCAAATAATTGATTAGATGCCTGAGTTGGTAAAGCTAGAGTTCCTAAAATTACGCCGCATTTAGAGAGTGCAGATTTATTTCCCCAATAGCCACTGTTAATAATTACTTGTTTCGCTGCATACAGTGACCATTTAAAAGTTTTGTCTAGACTTTCGATAAATTCCCCAGGTAAATTATACTCCTTGGGGTTAAAGTCAAAGTTACGGATAAATCCACCTTTTAAAAAGTAGAATTTATCCGGTTGACCTTTGGTAGCATCATAAAATATGCTAGGATCTAAATCTAAATCGGCAACACTAATATCAGATGTTGATTCCTTTGCTGTGCTGAGATTCTGCCAAAATTGTTCAGGATTTTGTGCGTCTGGAAAGAGACATGATAATCCAATGATGGCTATTTTTTCCACTTTTGAAATCCTCGTTGGGGTATGAAGGAAATCAGTAATTTTCTCACCCAGAGACGCAGAGAGAGCTTTTTACTTTTTCCCTTAGTTTTTAGGATTTACGCGATTCCCCCAAACGTGGTTATTCAGTTATCTATTTACTTTTTGTTTAACATTTTCATGGGCCAAATTACTGCTTTTGCTCCTAAAATACGAGAGTATATTTTTCCTTCACGACTGTGGATAATGAAGTTAGCAGTTGCTCCTGTATCTGTTTTATTTTCAATTTCACAGGACACATAAAATGGTACATTGAATGGTACGGCTAAAAATTGTTCAGAGTATGTTAATTGTCCTGGTAAACAAACTTCTTGATGGAAATGATTTAACCATAACCATAGGGTTTGGGTACTCAAATCAATTATGTAAGGATTATGCCATTTAACGGGAAATTGTCCTTGCTGTTGGGCGGTGATTTCTTGCCAGCAACATTCGGCTGTCAGTTTTTCTGGACTAATGTTTAAAACTCTGGTAATTTCTTGGAAAGCTGGGCCATGAAATAAGGATAAATCACCATTTTGATAAAAATCTTTACCAGTGGTAGTAACGATATTATCTTCTCTGAGATCCATTGATTCATAAATAGGTGCTTCTGGCATATTTCTCACCAATTTAATCAGAGAACTAAAGTGATAATGAGTTCTTCCTTCTGGAGTTTTACTTAATATTTTAGTCTGAAATTCAATAAAATCACCGTCATTTTTAGAAATTTCTTGTATTTCTAAAATATGTTCCTGAGCTAGACTTGCGTTAAAGGTAATTCCTTTCAAAACCTTGAAGTCTTGACAACTCAAATATCTGTAACCTGGATAAATTTCTTCACAACCATTAACCATCCATGATTTAGCACAGGTAGCTGGTAAGACTGGTGTTCCGGCAATAGTATGATCATGTAAAAATGGGTTTTCTGCTAATGTTATTCGTCGTCGAATGCGATGAGTACGAAGTTTTGAACCTAAAGACATGGGTGGTATTTTCATGGGACTACCAATCACCACCTGTGTATTATTTTGATAGGCTGGATGCAGTTCATTTACTAACATTTGACTGCCTATTTCTACAGGAATAATCTCAATTCCTCTTTCCGCAAATGCTTTTTTAAGTTGTGGTGTCACCATACCACTATCCCAACCACCCCAGTTAATTGCAACTACATGAGTTTGAGGGTAATCTTTTTTAAATTGATGAGCTGATTTGTTGAGAATTTCGTTAGCGATCGCATAATCACTTTGTCCAATATTACCATAAAAACCTGTGACAGAAGAAAATAATACTAAATGCTGTAATTGCTGAGGATTAATACAATTGAGTAAATTTTGTAATCCTTGCACTTTGGCAGTGTAAACTTTTTCAAAATCCTCTGAGGTTTTCTTTTCAATTAACTTATCTGCTAAGTTACCAGCACCATGAATAATGCCTGTAATTTGACCAAATTTTTGAGCAACAGTAGTAAGTTTTGCTTGTAAAGCTACTGTATCAGTAACATCAACACTGATATATTCAGCTTTTGCTCCTGCTGCGGTAATTGCTGCTAAAGTCTTTTTAATTTCTCGGCTAGAATTAATCTGATTAAATATCTTTTGTACCATTATGGGTGTGGGTTTCTCGCCTTGAGAAATCAAATTTTCCATGATGCGTTTTTTTAGGGCTGCATCTTCTAAACAATCAATTGCATAATCTGGTTCTGGGGTAATTTCTGAACGCCCTAAAAGAATAAAATTACCAGATTTTTGTTGTGCTAATTTAATTGTACATTGGGCTGTGATTCCCTTACCTCCACCACTGACTACGAAAACAGATGATGGATTAACTTGAAGTTTTGCTGTCATAATTCCTCGGTAATGAATTAAAAACTTTAAATTTAAATACAGAAGTCAGAATATTTCATGAATAGATTTATGTTTTTTTCATGCCCAGATGTAAGAAATAATAAACAACCTTTTATATATTCATCTCACACCTGACATGGCTCTACTCCTATTTGTATGGTGGGCAATGCCCACCCTCAAAGTTATTCGGCTTCAGCTATGAGTGTGACTCGTCCTTTAGAACTATAACCAACTTCCCCAATATATCGGTTGGAATCATGCAATTCAGCAACAATATATTCTGCTGATTCATGTGGGTCTAAGTTGGGATTTAAATCAATTGCTCTCAAGAATACTTGTGGCCATTCCCATCTCAAACTTTTGGTTAATCCAAATAATCCACCACCGATAATTCCTAAGTTTTCTGTATGCTCTAAGCCAAATGCACCGTCGAGATAGGCAACTGTACAAAAACTAACTCTTCCCTCTAAATTAGCGGCTGTATTGAGTGATTGTTTAAGATGTTTTGCCATCAAAAATACCTGTTTAACAATCGCTTTTTGAGTTTCAGAAGAGGATGTTAATTGTGGATGTAGGTGAATGAATGCCCCAATCTTACCGTGTTGTATGGTGATACTCTGTAATAGTAATTGCAGATGTTCTTCACTCATGTTTGCCAAGGTAATACGGGTAACTCCTGATGGTAAAGGTGCCTGTTCAGGAACTAATGATTGGGGGAAACTCAAAACTACTACTTGCCAATTTTGCTCTATGAGGGCGTGAGCTAGTTTGGTGGTGGTGAGAGAACCATCATCGGTGATTAAACCTATGTGTCCCTCTGGTAGTGTGCATTCCCAAAAATCCGGTCTGGGTAAGGTTTTAAGCTTGGCGGGACGACGGGGCAGGTTTGGGTCTACTGGTGGTGGAGGGGTTAAGTCCACCACTTCTACTCTGCTCATGTCTGCGGTTATCGCGTCAGCATCAAGCTTTTTTTTTTCACCCGCCACCAGTTGCTGGAGGTAGTTCACTATCTGTCCAATTGTCCGTAGGTCACCTAGTTCTTCTAGGTTGGGTTTAGGTAAGTCTGGATATGCTTCTTGCAATCCTCCCAGTATTTCTACCCGTTTGATGGAATCAATGCCCAGGTCGGCTTCCATATCCATGTCTAGTTCTAACATCTCGACTGGATAGCCTGTTTTTTCACTGGTGATGTTTAACAGAGTTTGAGCTATATCAGCATATTGGTTGTTGTCGCTTGCTGGTTCAGGACTGGGAAGGGGTGACTGGGGAGTAATTATTAACTCTTCTTTTACTACTTCTGTAACCTGTAACCTGTCACCTGTCACCTGTTTTTCTAGGTACTCGACAACTTGACCAATGGTGCGTTTTTCTGCCAGTTCTTCTAAGTTGGGTTTGGGGAGGTCAGGGTATAATTCTTGCAATCCACCTAGTATTTCTACTCGTTTGATGGAGTCAATACCTAAGTCGGCTTCCATGTCCATGTCAAACTCTAACATTTCGATGGGATAACCGGTTTTTTCGCTAGTGATGGAGAGGAGATTTTGACCTAGTTTTTTAATATCAACCCCGGTGTTTGTAGGTTCAGAAACTAAGGCTACTGGTGCTACTGGTTCAACAATAGGAGCAGGTGTTTCTATGACAGGTTCGGGAATTTTTGCAGTGGTAACTTCTACTTTTACAGGTGCTTGATTTTCTACTATTTGGGGAGTGGGAGAAACTACAGTTTCTGCAATAGCAGGTTCTGATTGTTGGGGCATCAATTCCCGTAAACTTTGGGTATGAGCTTCGGTAAATTGTGGCGGAATTACTGTTTCGGTTGTTTCTTGACCTTCAATTAGTAAAGAATATTCTTGTTGAATGAGTTGGAAAAAGTTTTTAGTGTATTCTACTTGTTCCTTCAGATATTCTTCGTGAATGCGGAGGGTTTCAGCTTGTTGGTTATGAAACTGCATCATGCTCCGCTCAAAACTTTCCATAACTACTTGTTTTAGTTGGGCAGTTTCTGAAGATTTACTATTAATAATTATGTTGTTTTGTTGCTGCATCAATTGGAAAAATGTCTTCGCATATTCCATTTGATGACCTAGATAAGTTACATGAATTTGTAAGTTATCACCTTGGTTGTGTTGGAACTGGTTAAGCAGGTTTTCTAAACTTGACAAAACCTGCTGGAAGTTGGTGTTGTTATCTGGTGTTTTCATTTGCCCTCCTAGACGCTCTGCAATTGCAGTTTGGCTGACTGTAGGTAATAATTCTTTGGATGCAGGATTTGCATTTATAGGTGTAGCAGGATTCATCTGAGGAACTGTTTGCAAGTTAGTGATGACTGGGTTTTTCTTGTTACCGTTACCATTAGCATTACCATTTCCGTTACCATTTTTGCCATTGCTGGTAGGAATTATGGAGGTTGCTGGTTTTTGAATTTCTAAGGTTTTAGATTCTTGAATTTCTTTAGGTTTCGATTCTTGAATTTCTAGATTCTGAGCATCCTGTAACCCTTGAATTTTGAATCCATCATTGAGTGCTTCATTAAAGGCATTTTTGGTTTTATCGGAAATGTAGTTAATGCCTTTTAATTTGACATTTAAGACTTTTTTACTGGAAACTTCAGGTAATTTTTCTGGGAGTTGATAGGGGTCGAGGTTATCTAAAGCCATCCCAATTACTCGCAGTTGGATTGCCGCTTCCTTGAGGGTGCGATCGCTGTCTTTTTTAGTGCTAGGATTAAGGGATACGGTAATATGTGGCCGCTCACCTAAAATATCTTTAACCAAGTTGCTGAGAATTCGTTTTGGGCCAAATTCTACAAAGCAATAACCACCAGCAGCATAGATATTTTCAATCTCTTGCTTGAAGTGTACGGAACTAGAAAGGTGACTTTCTAAGATTCTTTGAATTGCCGATGGTTCGTGGGGATAATGTTTACCAGTGACGTTACTGAAAACAGGCAGTTGGGGATTTTTGAAGTCTACAGATTTGGTAGCAATGGCAAAGGATTTTTGCGCAAAGGCAATTAAAGGTGTGTGGAAAGCAGCGGAAACAGGTAAAGGTATGGCACTGTAACCTAGCTTTTCAAACTGCTGCTGAATTTTCCGAATTTCCGCAGTTGGACCGGCTAAAACAACTTGTGTGGGAGAATTGAAATTAGCGATCGCAATTTGTGGGAAACTCTTTAATACAGCCTCTACTTTGCTGATATCTTCCTTCACCGCTAACATACTACCCGCATCATGGTCAGGGTCTTTCGGCGCAGCCATCGCTTGCCCCCTAGACTTCACCAAGTACAAATAATCTTCTTCACTCAGCACTCCCGCAGCCCACAAAGCGGTCAATTCACCAAAACTATGTCCGGCGGCAAAATCTGATTTAAACCCAGCTTGTTGGAAAATAGAATACAAACCTGCACTAAAAACACCAATTGCTGGTTGTGCATATTCAGTTCTTTGCAAAGCTGCAATTTGTTCTTTCTTCTCAGCTTCATTAAAGGTGGGATGGGGAAAAACAACTTCCGAAATAGGCTGCAAATTATCTTTAATTAACATCCCATCCATCGCCCCATACAACCTTCTTAAAGCAGGGAAATTCATCACCGCTTCTCTACCCATTTCCAGGTATTGAGAACCTTGTCCAGAAAATAAAGATACAACTTTTCCAGCTAATTCCATTCCCGCAGCACGGTAATAAATACCTTGGGGATGTTCCCACGCATCTGCTGAAGACTTATTTTTCAGTAAATCAATACTAACTTTTAGTAACTTACACGCCTCTTCTTTACTTTCAGCAACAAAGCCAATTCTAGCCGCAGTTTTCGGAATAGTTACAGACTTTGATTCTAGAATCAACTGTGAATAATATCTTTCTCCATCATGGGACTGCAAATTATTAAAAGTTGCTTCTAACTTAGCAATCAATTCTGCTGGAGTTGAGTCAAATAATAACACTTCACCCGCTGCATTATGTAAACGATAAGGTTGTTTTTGTTCCGCTTCGTACTCTTCCAAAACCACATGATAATTAGTACCACCAAAACCAAAGGAACTTACCCCCGCACGTCTTGGTGCTTCACCTTCTGAGCGTAGCCAAGGTCTAGTTTCAGTGTTTAAATAAAAGGAAGAATTTTCAATATCTAGCTTAGGATTTGGCTCGGTAATATTGATAGTTGGTGGCAGAATTTTATGGTGTAAAGCCAGGGCAGTTTTCACCAAACTAGCAGCACCAGCAGCAGCTTTTGTATGTCCAATTTGGGACTTTACACTCCCTAAAGCAATATGCTGTTTTTTGTCATCATACTGATTTAAGAAATCCCGCAAAGAACCGAATTCTGTAGGGTCTCCCGCCATTGTCCCAGTACCATGAGCTTCCATTAAACCCAAAGTTGCTGGAGAAAAACCCGCATCATTGTAAGCACGTTCTAAGGCTTTAGCTTGTCCTTCTTTTCGTGGAGCATAAATACTCTTGTAACGCCCATCACTAGAAGTACCAATACCCTTAATTACCGCATAGATTTTATCATCATCTCTGACCGCATCTTCCAAACGTTTTAGTACCACCATAGCGATACCTTCACCTAACATCATGCCATCTGATTTAGCATCAAAAGGTTTGACATTTTCACTAGGAGTAACCGCCGGAGTTTTACTAAAAGAAATATAAGCCATGATGGTGTTATCGGTATCCACACCACCAGTCAGCATCATATCGCTGCGGTGTTCTACTAATTCACTAATAGCCATTTTTAAAGCGCCAAAGGAACTAGCACAAGCAGCATCAACAACACAATTCATGCCGCCAAAATTGAGGCGGTTAGCAATTCGTCCCGCTACCACATTTGCTAACATTCCAGGGAATGCATTTTCATCCCATTTAACATAAGCACTTTTAATTTTTTCAACGATTTTCTGAGTATCTTCATCAGATAAACCGCTACTTTTTAGCACTTTTTCCCACACAGGATATTCTAATCTGGCAGATAATGGCATCCCTAATTGTTTCGCCATGGCCACACCTAAAATCACCCCGATGTTCTCGCGGTTAAATTCACGGGATTCACCATAACCAGCATCTTCCATTGCTTCTTTGGCAACCACTAAACTTAATAGTTGCGATACATCAGTAACTTCTAAAATGCTGGGAGGAATACCAAATTCCATCGGGTTAAAATCAACTTCAGGGATAAAACCACCACGTTTACAATAGGTTTTATCCTCTGGAGTTCTGGGGTTAGGGTCATAGTAATCTTTAATACTCCAGTGGGTTTCCGGAACATCAGTGATACAATCTTTTTTATTAACAATATTGGCCCAGTATTGGCGTAGGTTTCTAGCTTGTGGTAGTAGAGAAGCCATACCTACAATTGCAATCGGGTTGTGTTGCAATTGTCTGTTAATTTTGTTAGTTGAAATTTCGTTTCCTGACTTCATCTTTTTTTCCTCTATAAACCGAATCAAATCCTTTTCACAACTATTAATAAGGCTGTCTAACTCTGCCAAGGCAGTATTAATTGAATCAGCAGACATCATGGCATAGAGTAATTTTGAGGACTGTAAATTGTTTAGCTACAGTAATTTCTGTGGCTCATACATAAATAAGCAACCTATGTTTTCTTACCAAAATCACTTGATGTAGCTATGTAAGAAACTAGGCTTTTATCCATCAACACCACACAGTAAACACTGCCTTGATTTCCTATCCAAATCATTGCTGTTGTAAGTATTCTTACTTTTAAAGCTAATGCTAAAAGTATCTATTTGATAAGTTATCAAATTATCAAACATCCTGAATTCTTACCTATCATTGTTGGTGTATTGATGAAAAATATTAACACTGTAAACTTGTAAAAATACTATACAAGGTTGTCTTTCATTTTGTTGTTTTATTGGTAACTGTATGGAGTAATGCGGATACATCTTTTATAAATAGATTCTAGCCGCACAATTGCAGAAAATTGACACAAAAGCTACTCAATATTGTCAACCTGGTTAAATAATTGCAGCTAGATAAAATTAGCAATTGGTCTTTTTATCTTACTATTGAGATGATCTAGCTTCAATCCAGAAACGTAACTGGTGCTAATCACAACGTTCTGTATTTTAATAAAAAACATAGCCAGTTTCACCGTCCAGGATAATATATTTTATGACATTCAAGCAATAAAAGCTGACAAACTCGTTACAGAAATAACATCACCTTGAATTTGGATTCATGCCAGGTGGAAAAATACTTAAACAGGTTGATTGTTAGTTTTACAATTCGAGGTTTATAGTATTTATTCTGTTTTACTGTGAGTGAATGGAATAATTACCATGTTGCTTTTAAATGTTGAATTAATAAAAAGACTAGCATGGTTTTTAGAAATTGAATAGTTCACTGCAAGTAAGTTTAGAAAAAAATTATTGGCCGATTAATTCACTTTTTTGCCTCTAGCTAAGATAATCGTATAATCTTTAACTAAAATTTCCATCAGCAGGATTCTATAAATTAAGTGTATCACAGGATTTTTTTCGGTTAGCATTAGGCTTGAGAAATTAATTGTTTGGAAAGTTACAAAACATTAAATACACAGATAGTTCTTGTGAACATAAATCTATTTCATCTCAAGAAAATATCATAATTTGGCAAGATTTTTTGATGAATTTATAAGATAACTCAGATTGTCAACTAAAGTAGTTATTTATAAAGCAAATCTTAATTTAGTGGATGTAATAGTCTCAACATAATTACCTCAATTTAGACCCTGCAAAACAGTTATCTTGTAATGAAATCTGCATATTTTTACTTGATAAAGCCTCATTTGATAAGACAAATACAGACTTAATCATAGATTTGTGGGTTTTTCAGGTGTAATTTATTTAAAAAAATAGCCGCTTGCTGGTTTTGAGTGCCAAAATAATAATTAATGTCAGGATATTTAGTCCAAACTATAGAGTTGACATAATTGAATGTTTTTGGCAGAATTAAGCTTGAGATTATTGATTTTTTCATGCCATCACATCAACAATTCCTTATATCTGGAAACCAATATTTTTAGTGAGCTTGACTGTATTTGACGCTACTCCACATAATTCAAATTCAAGCTAAAACTAAAGAAAAGTAACAGTAACATCTCTATTGATTTCGCCTTTAATTTTGTTATCAAGAGCGATAGCAGAAAGTAAGAGCTAAAAGGCAAATGGATAATTTAGTGACATTTCTATTACGAGTATCCCTAATTCAGAAAATCATGGGAATAAGAATATGGCAGTAGATAAAGAACGCCAATTATTAAAAACTTCTGCTAAAAAGTGGAAAATTATCTTAGCAGCTTCCATTGCAATAACTGCTGGTTTAGCATCTTTCTACAGTTTTTCCAAATTAAAACAAACATCTTCCTCTTTTGTTTCTTCCTCTCAAGGTTCATCTCCTCAACCCACTCCTGTAAAACTCTCGGTTACTGCTTTAGGACGTTTGCAACCACAAGGTAAAATCACTTATTTATCTGCTCCTAATTCTATTAATGGTGTACGTGTAGAAAAACTATTGGTAGCAGAGGGAGATCAAGTAAAAGCAGGACAAACATTAGCTTATTTAGAAAACTATGATCGTTCTAAAGCTGCAATCAAACAAGCTTTTGATAAATTATTAGTTGCTAAAGCTAAACTCGCACAGGTAAAAGCTGGAGCTAAACCCGGAGATATTAACGCTCAACAAGCAACAATTACCAGATTAAATTCCCAATTAAAAGGTGAAATTGCGGCTCAAACTGCAACAATCAATCGTATTCAAGCAGAATTAGATAATGCTCAAATAGAGAGCAATCGCTATCAAAAATTACTTAAAGATGGTGCTGTTTCTGCTTCCATTGCTGATACCAAAGCACTACAATTAAAAACCACACAACAACAATTAACAGAAGCAAAAGCAACTCTGGAAAGAACTAAAAACACTATCCAAGATCAAGTTAAAGAAGCAAAAGCTAGATTAAATAGCATTAAAGAAGTACGTAGTGTAGACATCCTCCTAGCAGAAAGTGAAGTCAAAAGTGCAGAAACCGCCATTCAACAAGCTAAAGCAGATTACGAATTAACATACATCAAATCCCCCATCAATGCCAGAGTGTTAAAAATTCACGCCAAAAATGGGGAAGTTATCGCTACTTCTGGCTTTGCTGAACTTGGTAATACTACCACCATGAATGTCATTGCAGAAGTCTATCAAACAGATATTCAAAAAGTTCGTGTTGGACAAAAAGCCTTGATCACCAGTGCAGCATTTCCTGGAAAATTACAGGGAATAGTTAAAGAAATAGGCTGGCAAGTTGACAAACAAAGTATCTTTAGTATCAGTCCCAATTCAGATACAGACCGCAGAATTATAGAAGTAAAAATCTCCATTGATAACCCTGTAGATAGTCAAAAAGTCTCTCGTTTCACAAACTTACAAGTAGACGTTGCTATTCAGATGTAGTCATTAATAGGTGAGAGTGAACTAACTAATAACTAATGACTAATAACTAAATATATGAATGTAAAAATTCCTTTAGCATGGCTACAATTAGCACAGCAAAAAGCGCGTTTTATCGTGGCTGTAGCTGGAATTGCCTTTATTGTGTTGCTGATGTTTATACAACTTGGTTTCCAAGATGCTCTCTATTCTAGTGCAACAGCAGTACATCAAAATCTTAAAGGTGATTTATTTATCGTCAGTTCCCAATATAAATCTTTGACATCTAATCAAAGTTTTTCGCGCAATCGTTTATACCAAACATTAGGGTTTGAAGGTGTTGAATCTGTCAGCCCGATGTACTTACAATTTGCTAAATTAAAAAACCCAGTTTCTGGTGAAAAATATTCAATCTATGTCATTGGTTTTGACCCTGGAAAACCAGTGATGAATATTCCAGAAGTGCAGGAGAATTTAGATAAACTAAAAATTCCTGATGTCATGTTATTTGACAGAGATTCTCGACCGGAATTTGGCCCAATAGCTGAAAATTTTAGCCGGGGAGAAACAGAACAACCAATTGAAATATTTTCCTTTGAATCTCTCCAAGGTTATCGAGTTAGAGTCGGTGGTTTATTTAGCTTAGGTCCTTCCTTTGGTGTGGATGGAAACTTAATTGTTAGTGATTCAACCTTTTTGAGAATAAATCCTAATCTCCGTCCCGCAGAAAAAATAGATGTAGGTATTGTTAAACTCAAACCTGGCTTTATTCCTCAAGAAATTTTAGAGCATTTACGAGTCAACTTACCCAATGACGTACAGATTTTTACCCGTCAACAATTCATTGATTTTGAAAAAAAATATTGGGCTTCTAGAACACCAATTGGTTTTATTCTCAACTTAATGTTAACAATGGCAGCTATTGTAGGTGTGGTGATCGTTTATCAAATTCTCTACAGTAATATTGCTACTCAATTTATTGCTTACGCAACTCTTAAAGCCATAGGTTATGCCAACGGATACTTATTAAATGTTGTTTTTCAACAGGCATTAATCCTCGCTTTATTAGCCTATATTCCCGGATTTATTATCTCCGTAGCCTTATATGATTTTGCTATGCAAGTAACTAAGTTACCCATCATGATGACCTCTAATAATGCCTTAATTGTCCTCACATCTACCGTATTAATTTGCATAACTTCAGGGGCATTAGCAATTAATAAACTACGTTCAGCCGACCCAGCAGATATTTTCTAATCAAGCTGGTAAATTCCAACAACTACATCAACCAATTATTAATACTATGAACCTGCAAGACAAAACCATTCTGATCACTGGCATTGATGAATTTATTGGCTCTCGTGCCGCAGAATTAGCCATAGCTCAAGGCATGAAAGTACGAGGTTTACAAACTTCTAATACAAAAGATCAAAAGCTGCAAAACTTAGGAGTAGAAATTATTGTTGGTAATATCAATGATAATAAAATTGCTCAAACCGCTTGTCAGGGAGTAGACATAATTTTACATACTGCCCAACTTGCCGAAGAAGCAGGAGATATTAAACGTTTTCGAGAAATAAATGTTAACGGTACACTCAACATCGCTCAAGCTGCCAAGCAAGCAGGTGTGAAAACATTTATCCATCTTTCTACTGTTTTAGTTTATGGTTTTAACTATGCCGAGAATATCACAGAAACGGGCATAGTTTCTGGGGATAATAACCCCTACTGTCAAACCAAAATTGAAGCAGAAACAGAGATTTTAAAACTAAATTCAGCACCGGATTTTGGTGTAATTATTATCCGTGCAGGAGACGTTTATGGGCCAGGAAGTATTCCCTGGATAGTGCGGCCAGTTTTGATGATGCGACAAAAATTATTTGCCTATGCAAATGATGGCAAGGGAGTAATGAATCATTTGTATGTTGATAATTTAGTTGATGCCATCTTTTTAGCTATAGAAAAAGAAGCCTACGGCGAAATTTTTAATGTCACCGATGGAGAAAAAACTTCCTGGAAAGAATATTTTATTCATCTAGCAGCTATGGAAGGTTTACCCGCTCCCATGTCGCTCCCTAAAGAAGAAATGAAACTGTTTCTGAAAGTTCGTCATCAGGGACAAAAATTATTTCGCAAAAAAGCTGATATTCTCCCAGAATCAGTGGACTTTATGAGTCGTCCTCATGCTTATTCTATTGCTAAAGTCACAGATTTATTAAACTATCAGCCAAAAATTGACCTCGAAGAAGGTATGAAACGCACTCATCAATGGTTGCAAAAAACTGACCTGCAAAAGTTAATGAAATAAGTAATTATTCAGTAATCAGCTTTTAATAGTTACACCAAAAATCCCTATTTTATTGGGATTGCTATGCTACGAATATATCTCATATTCTGGCTTTTTTACCGTAGCAAATTTAAAATGCTGACTACTGAATGTTTACTCAATTAGTTTACATAATAGGGGCATGGTGTATGTATAATTCTCAGCCAAAATTAAGTATTGGGCTACCTGTCTACAATGGAGAAACTTTTCTTCAAGAGTCTCTAGATTGTCTGTTAAACCAGACCTTTAGTGATTTTGAGTTAATTATCTGTGATAATGCTTCTACAGACAATACTGAGGAGATTTGTAGAAATTACGCTGCACAAGATCAACGGATTATTTATTATCGTAATCCTAGTAATATCGGTTGTGCTTGTAATTTCAATCGTGTCCTTAAATTGTCCCAAGGTGAATACTTTAAATGGGCAGCTTACGATGATTTACACGCTCCTGATTACCTAAGCAAATGTATTCATGTACTGGAAGAAAATCCCGATTATATATTATGTCATTCCCACACATTTTTGATTGACAAATACAGTAATTTTCTGCAAAATTATGAAATTAAAATGCAAACTAATTCAGAAAAACCAGAAATTAGGTTTCATGAATTACTCACTAAACACTTCTGTTATCAATTATATGGTGTAATTCGGAAAAAGGTCTTAGAAAAAATACCGCCTATGGGTGGTTATGGTAATGCAGATGGGATTTTCGTATTAAGATTAGGGATACTCGGTAAATTTTATGAAATTCCCGAATATTTATTTTTTGCCCGCTGTCATGATCAACAATCTCTGAGTATGTTTTTTCCTAATTATATGTTATTTACTAATAACAATCCTCAATACTCTTTAGATGACTTACCAGATTTTTATCAGTATTCCGTCTGGTTTGATTCTAGTAACAAAGGAAAACTTTTATTTCCCCATTGGCGTATTTTTCAGGAGTATCTAATTTCAATTATTTACAGTCCACTAACTTTACCACAGCAATTATCTTGTTGTCGCAGCATCATCAAAAAATTAGCCGGAACAGAATTTTTATTATTAAAGGATTTGTTAATAGCACTCAGAAATATATTTTCTCTAGCATGAAAATCAAAAAAACTCTCCATCTGTAATTACTTGCAAATTCTATCTAGCAACTTCAACTTATGTTCAAAATATCTCGTCTTTCTTATCTGTTAGTAATTACTTTGTTAAGCTGCATTACTGCTAACACTGTTCAAGCTGGCAGCACATCAAAATTAACTGTAGTAGTTAATGGTATTCGTCACCAAAAGGGAGATATTTGTTTCCGAGTTTACGATTCTGCAAAAGGATTTCCTGACAATGATACTAGTGAAATCAAAAGCGCTTGTACCAAAATTACAAGCGCTTCTGTAAAGCAAGTATTTTCTGGTTTAAAACCAGGAAGTTATGCTGTTGCAGTAGTAGATGATCAAAATGGCGATCGCCAACTGAATAAAGACTTTTTTGGTATTCCCACCGAAGGTTTTGGTATTTCCAGAAATCCCATTGTTTCCATTCAAACTGGTACACCAAAATTCCGCCATGTCAGTTTTCCACTCACCAAAAATACCACCATCAACATCAACATGAAATATTCCCTTGATTCATAATTAATGACTAATGGAAGATTTTGCCACTTTTTTATCTAAGTCATTAATTGGTTGGTTGGTAATTCAGGTATGCTTAACGCTCATATTTTTATCGTATTTGCGATCATACAAACAACCATTATTATCAGATCACCAATTCCCAAAAACAGCAGTAATTTTGTGTTTACGAGGTGCTGATCCATTTCTACCTAATTGTTTGCGATCGCTCTTGCAACAAAACTATCCAGATTACGATTTAAAGCTGATTATTGACAGTCCAGAAGATCCAGCTTTTAAAATTACCAAAGAAGTCATCACCGAAATTAAAGCCACCAACTGTCAAATTAGCACCCTGAGAACAGTACGTCATAATTGTAGTCTCAAATGCAGTTCTTTAGTGCAAGCAATTTCCGATTTAGATGACTCCTATCAAGTAGTTGCATTAGTAGATGCTGACACCATAGTTCATAGCAACTGGTTAAGAGAATTAGTCACTCCTCTCATTAATGAAAAAGTAGGACTCACAACCGGAAATCGTTGGTATGTCCCCACAGGAAAATATTGGGGTTCTCTCGTTCGTTATGTAGGTAATGTGTCTACTGTCGTGCAAATGTTCCTATTTCAAGTTCCCTGGGGTGGTAGTTTAGCTATTAAAAAACAAGTCATCCAGGAAACAGAACTATTGGAAAAATGGGGAGAAGCATTTGGTGATGATATGCTCCTGCATAAAGTCATCAAAAAACATAGGTTGAAAATTAAATTTGTACCTTCTTTATTAATACTGAATCGAGAAGAAATCAACCTACCTAATTTGCTACCATCTCTCAAACGTCTCATACTTTGTTGCCGACTTTATCACCCCAACTGGTTAGCATTAGTCAGTGATGCCATTTCCAGCATTCTCTTCCCCGCAATGACCATTCTCTTAGCTTTAGGATTTTTATTCGTCGCCGAATGGGAAGTTGCTTTTTCTCTATTAAAATCCTACAGTATCTATACGATTGGATTACTACTACTGATGTTATTCATGGAATTAGGAGTACAAGAAATACTCCGTTCCCAGAATCAATTTACTCCCCAAATTCCCCTCAAAACTATCCTCAAAATGTTAATTGCTATTCCTTTTACCCAATGGGTTTATGGTTTAGCCATGCTATCTTCCCTATGGATGTCAACAGTCACATGGCGCGGACTAAGCTATCGAGTCAAAAGTCCCTGGCAGATTCACCTAGTAGAATATCATCCTTATCAATGGTTAGACCAACCAATTGATCCTAAAATCTCTCTGTAATTTCATCTGGGCATTTTCTTAATTATCAGCGCAGAAACCACAGATTTCATGATGGTTGTTGCGTAAATCCTAAATCTAGTATATTCATGAAATAACTGACTTTAAAATGCAAAAAAAACCTCTTCGCATTGCCCTATTTACAGGCTTATATTCTCCTTTCTTAACCGGAGTATCCGTAGCAGTTCATCAACGAGTTCATTGGTTACTGGAACAAGGACACGAAGTTTTTCTTATTCACCCCCAAATCAATAATAAGTATCCTCAACAAGTCGGAAATCGTCCCATGTCAGGGATAGAAGAACTAAAATCTTTTCCTAACTTTTCATCTTATGCTTTTCCCACAGAACCACTCATCTTTTATAAATCTCTACCCCAACCATTAAATTATCGTCATTGGAGCGATACTAAATTACTAGAGAAATTTCAACCCGACATCATCATAGTTGAAGAAGCAGCACAAATGAGAGGTTTATATTCAATGTTCCTACAAGGTTATGGCAAACCTGTAGGAGTTGATTATGCTAAACGCACAAAAACTCCCATTATCTCTGTTTTTCATACCGATATCGTCGCTTATATTCGATATTATTTTGGCAATATACTCTTTGGATTTATCCGTCCCATCATCCCTCTTTTAGTCAAACAATTTAGCTCTGCTTATGATCTAAATATATTCTCTTCTAGGGAACAACTTTCCAAATATCAAAAACTTAAATGTCAACAGGGTGAATATGTCCCCTATCAAGGAATTAACTGTGATAAATTCCACCCCCGTAATATCTGTTATGATCCCATTCCTAAGGATAAAAGACCCACAATTTTATTTGTAGGACGCATCACCGCAGAAAAAAATGTCACTCAACTTTTAGATGCTTATCCATTGATTGCCGCTCAAATTCCTGATGTCCATTTAGTTATTGTTGGTAGTGGTCCATTAGATCAAGAAATTCAGCGTCGCGCTCAAAAATTCCCCCATGGTGTCACAATTTGGGGAGAATCTCACGGTACGGAATTATTAGGATGGTTTGCTAGAGCAGATGTTTTTATAAATCCTTCTGTAACTGAAAATTTCTGCACAACTAATAACGAAGCTTTAGCTTCGGGAACTCCTGTAGTCGCTGTTATTGCTCCCTCGACTGCTGAACAAGTTATGGTTGGTGATAATGGTTTTCTTGCTGAACCTAATAACCCTCAAGATTTTGCTGACAAAATTATTACCATTCTTGCAAATCCTGAACTAAAAGCCAAATTATCTCAGCAAGCTCGACCCTCTATTTTAGAATTTGATTGGTCAGTATGCAGTCAAAAGTTTGAAGATAGACTCTATCAACTGGTGGGTATTCCCCAAAAAGTTGACTCTATCTCATAAATATTCAGTAGTTTACCAATCAATGCTTATTGGTCATGACTTACGCAAAAATCTCTCAAACTCTTACAGCATATTTCATTCTTATGAGGTACAAATCATAATAAAGAAACTCTTGTGGGGTGGGCATCTTGCCCGCCAATAATGTACCTCATTACACCGGAAAGTGCTGTATTTCTCCTTGTCCTCTGCGGTATGTCTATTCCTTCGGAACGCTATGCGAACCACACGCTACGCGTTAGCAGAGCTTTCCCTTGAGCGATACATTTTTCCATAACTTGTGCGTAAGTCCTATAAATTTAGATAGTCCGCATTTGCGGACTTTTTTATGGCTTAATTGATGGTGAACAAAAATATACGCGAAAATTTCTATACTTAAATTCTCTCGAATTCTTCTTATATCCCACACAAGCACGTATACTATAATACTTAACTAATTTAACTATTGTCAGTTACTGTAGTATTGATAAAAGTATAAGATTTGATGCAATCTAAAGTGCTTAGATAAGCCAAAAACATAGGTATTGAGGAAAATTGCCAAGGTAAACAATACTCTTCCTTGCCACCCTTGAAAATCCGAATTTATACTGATATCTATTGCGTAAATCAAGAGTAAAATAGAAACTCAGTAGCAATTACGTTTAAATACTTAATTGTTAATGTTTGTTAGTCTAACTGAATCAACCACCACAAAAAACCTCAATAGGGTGTAAAGTATTAAATGAATCATCTGCTAAAACATCTTTAGAGTTAATCTTAATCAAAACTAAACATAAACCAGTATTACAGTTCAGTAAACAATAGTATAAGAGAGTAAAGGGTGCTATTGATACTATCTGTATGAACTACACATAATTCTGGTCACAAAAGATAACTAATGATTTTTTGGTGGCTATTTTTAGACTCTCCAGAGGCTGACTTATTGATAATAAGGAATAAAATATGACCAACTCTGAAACTATAGAATCTCATAACTTATTAAATGAGTTTAAAACCTGTACTCAATTTCAATATAACGGCAAACTCAGTGTGAAAAATAGTAAAGGTCTTCAATGGGCTTTTTACTATCGTTTAGGAAGAATAGTTTGGGCAACAGGGGGAACACATCCCTTCCGGCGCTGGCGCAGACAAATGGCACAGCATTGTCCAGATATTGACCTAGAAAAAATCCGCTGTCGCTCCGAAGATTTCGCCATTGATTACTGGGATTATAATCTCTTAGATATCCTATACAAAAGACAAAAAATTCAGAGAGAACAAATCCACGCTATTGTCGAAAATACAATTGCAGAAATATTTTTTGACTTAGCACAGGAAGTAGATTTTTCTGCTGTAACTTATAATCTTAGCCAAGATGTAGTCTTGGATATGCCTATGAGCTTTACCAGCGCAGATATGTCTATTAAAATGATGCAAGATTCATGGGCAATTTGGTCACAGGTAGGATTGGCTAATATTTCGCCTAACTCATCACCAGTTTTACGCAGGCCAGAACATCTACAAAAAATAGTTAGTCCCTCTGTATATAAAAATTTTGCTAACTTAATTAATGGCAAATACACTCTGAGAGAATTATCTGTAAAAATGAAACAGAATGTGATGCCTGTCACTCGTTCCTTACTGCCATATATACTCAAAGGCATTATTGAATTAATTGAAGTACCTGATTTACCGCTACAAGTTACTGATGCCAGTAATAATAACTCCAGACAAACAAAAAATCAGGTAAATCGCATAGCACCACTTATAGCCTGTGTGGATGATAGCCCATTAGTATGTAAAATGTTAGAGGATATTATTACTGCCAACGGGCTGAGATTTACCAAAGTTCAAGATGCTATTCAAGCTTTACCTGTACTCATCCAAGAAAAGCCAGATTTGATTTTTTTGGATTTAATTATGCCAGTAGCTAGTGGTTATGAAATCTGCACTCAATTACGCCGCATACCTGCTTTTGCTCACACACCAGTCATCATTTTAACTGGTAATGATGGTCTTTTAGATCGTGTCCGTGCCAAGGTAGTTGGCTCTACAGACTTCATCTCTAAACCGATAGTTGCTGATCGAGTAATGGGTGTAATACGTAAATACTTAGTAGCGCAAAATAGATTAGTAGTCGAAAATACAGGCGAGTCATAAAATTACCGCTCAATCAGTATCCCCATTCATCATTAACTTAATAGTCATAAATTCAACTCTGTTTAATAAGTGCTGAAATTAAACAGTTTCCTAAACTGAATCTTCTTTTTTTTGGGAAGTTTTAAATAACACAAATTAAATAACACAAAGATAAAATGGAATCATGTAAACTTATGTTGATTACGTAATTTTTTTGATGAAAACATCTATACAATAAATAAATATATACCAACAATAGAACCCGTTGCTATATTAATTTATCTGACTACATATCTAAGTTTTTGCATAAGATTCAAAAAGATAATTTTCTAGGTAGTTCCCATGAGTACAGTGTTAGTAGTTGAAGACGGTTTGACTGATATGGAAATTATCAGTCGTTATTTACAACAGGCGGGTTACTCGGTAATTTCTGCTACAAGTAGTGATGAAGCGCAGGAAAAAATAGATAAGAACAAGCCAGATGTAATCTTACTGGATGTAATTTTACCAGGTAAAAGTGGCTATGAAATTTGTAGAGAATTACAGAACAATCCCAGTACCAGCCAAATACCCGTAGTTTTCTGTTCTACTAAAAATACAGATGTAGATAAAATGTGGGGGAATATGTTGGGTGCAAAAGCTTACCTATCTAAACCAGTTCAAAAGGAAGAATTAGAAGAAACTTTGAAAAAGTTGATCAACAACAAGTAGAGAATAAATTAATCACATTGTTTTTCTATGATCAATAGTCACTATTCATTATGAATTTTCCAAGATCAAATAGTGGCTATATACCTATCTAAAATAACTAGATAAAGAGGAACACAAACATTGGAAACTAAACAAAAATTTTTAAGTTTTAACTTGGGAATTAGAGACCAAGCTGTGATCTCATTACAGCACATCACCGAGGTTTTGCAAGTTTCTCTGACAGAAATATGCGTAGTCCCACAGATGCCCAGTTGTGTCTTAGGAATTTATAGTTGGCGTGGGGAAATGCTGTGGTTAGTGGACTTAGAAGAAATGTTAGGTTATCCACCCGTACCACAGGGGGCAAACTTAATCACTAAGATGATGGTAATTGTCCTAGAGAATGATGGTAAGTATTTGGGTTTGATGGTGCGGCAACTTTCAGATATAGAATGGTTAGATGCACAAAAAATCAAAACACCTTCAGAAGACTTGTTTTACCCAGCTATGAAACCATTTTTGCAAGGATACCTAACTAATGGTGCAGAGCAGATGATTTTCTTTTTAGATGCAATGGCTATTATCAAATCATCAATGTGGGAAAATCATAACTAAAAAATTTTCCGGAAAATAACTACTAAAACAGATAATTTAGGGAAATAACATTTTCATCAGTAGCCATCAGAAGTTCAATGTATTATTAACTGCAAAAGTATTGAGGTAAAGAGCTATGACAACCGTATATCAAAGTAATGAAGATAGAGGAAATATATTCGCTGATACAGAAAAATCAGAAAAATCGAACGGTATTGTAGGAGAAAATCGCAGAGAAAGCTATACACCTAGTACAATTGCCCAGGAATTTAAAATTTGGAGGCAACGCTTTCAATACATTACATCCCAAATGCGACAAGCTCCCGATTTAGATGCCGTATTAAAAGTAACAGTAGGACAAATTCGGGATCAAGTAGGTGGCGATCGCGTCTTAATTTATAGTTTTAATAACTCTGACACTGGAACAGTTTTAGCTGAATCTAGAACCACAGGTTGGACACCATCATTAGGTGAAAATCTCCCAGCTATTTTATTTGGGTTATATACAGATCAAGACTACACAGAACCAGTTACCATAGATGACATTAATCAAATTCAAGTTACCCCATATCAAAAGCAACTACTAGATAAATTCCAAGTTAGAGCTAGTTTAACTTTGCCAATTTTGATAGATAATCAACCTTGGGGATTATTAGTTATCCACAACTGCGGATCAGAACGGCAATGGCAAGAAGCAGAAATTACCCTCCTCTCGCAAATTAGTACAGAAATAACCTACAGATTGCAGAGTTTTGAATTACAAAAAGAGATCCAACAATCTGCCTTAGCCAAACAATCAGTAGCCAAAGTTGTTAGCAAGATTTTACAACAACCAGACGTAGATAAAATCTTTCAAACTACCACCCAAGAAGTCCGACAACTACTCAAATGCGATCGCGTCGGTGTGTACCGTTTTGACCATGACTGGAGTGGACAATTTGTATCCGAATCCGTAGGGAATAACTGGACAAAAGTTGTTACCCCAGGCTTCAAAATGGTGTGGGAAGATACCCACCTGCAAGAAACCAAAGGTGGCAGATATGCCAAAGGGGAAACATTTGTAGTTAACGACACCTATAAAATTGGTTTAGCTCAGTGTCACATTGATATTTTAGAACAGTTTGAAGCCAAAGCCTATGTGATTGCTCCGATCTTTTCTGGAGAAAAATTATGGGGATTATTGGCAGCTTATCAGAACACCGGAGCTAGAAAATGGCAAGATTGGGAAGTCAGCTTTTTAACTCAAATAGGATTGCAATTTGGTGTAGCTATTTCCCAAGGTGAATATTTAGAAAAATTCAGAAAACAATCAAATCAAATAGCACAAATTGCCAAACAAGAACAAGCCCTCACCAAAATAGTTAACCGGATTCGCCAATCTTCCAACTTAGAAGATATCTTTAAAACTACCACCCAAGAAGCACGTCAAGCACTCAAATGCGATCGCGTCGCCATTTATCGTTTTAATCCAGATTGGAGTGGTAACTTTATTGCTGAATCCGTAGGAACTGGATGGGTAAAACTGGTTGGTGCGGAAATCAATACCTTAGTAGAAGATACATACTTCCAAGAAACCAAAGGTGCAAGATTTGCCAAAGGTGAAAACCTCTGGGTAAATGACATCTATCAAGAAAACATTACTCCCTGTTACTTGGAACTATTAGAAACATTTGAAACTAAAGCCTATGTGACCGTTCCTATTTTCTTCGGTGATCAATTGTGGGGATTATTAGCAGCTTATCAAAACTCAAATCCCCGTGAATGGCAAACATCAGAAATCAACTTTCTCAGTCAAATAGCCTTACAGTTTAACCTCGCAAAAACGCAAATAGACTACACTACTGATCTGGCACAAAGAGTCGAACAAGAAAAGACAATTAGTAGTATTATTAACAAGATTCGTCAGTCCAGAGACGTAGACGAAATCTTTGCTACCACTACCCAAGAAGTACGTCAGGCTTTAAGGTGCGATCGCGTGGCAGTTTATCAATTTACACCTGATTGGGGCGGTGAATTTGTGTCCGAATCAGTAGGTACAGGGTGGACAAAATTAGTCGGGCCTGGCATTAAAACCGTCCTCGATGACACCTATCTCCAAGATACCAAAGGTGGTAGATATGCCAACGGCGAAACATTTGTAGTTAACGACACCTATAAAATTGGTTTAGCACCCTGTCACATAGCCATATTAGAACAATTTGAAGCGAAAGCCTATGTGATAGTCCCCATCTTCTTTGGTGAAAAACTCTGGGGATTATTGGCAGCATATCAAAACACAGGATCAAGGGAGTGGAGAGAATCAGAAATCAGCTTTGTACAACAAATAGGCTGGCAATTTAGTCTAGCTAAATCACAGTTAGATTATATCCAAAAAGTCCAGAATCAATCTCAAGAAATCAGACAACTTGCAGAGCAAGAAAAAATCCTCAACAAAATAGTTAACCGCATCCGTCAATCCTTAGACTTAGAAGAAATATTCAAAACCGCCACCCAAGAAGTTAGACAGGCTTTAAGGTGCGATCGCGTCGGTATTTATCAATTTTTACCCAACTGGAGTGGTAAATTTGTCGCCGAATCTGTAGGTAGTGGATGGGTAAAAGTAGCCACACCAGACTTTAACATGGTTTGGGAAGATGCCCACCTGCAAGAAACCCAAGGGGGTAGATATGCCAAAGGTGAAAACTTTGTAGTTAACGACATCTATCAAGCTGGTCATGCTCAATGTCACTTAGAAATATTAGAGCAAGTAGAAGCCAAAGCTTACATGATAGTTCCCGTATTTTACGGAGAAAAACTATGGGGATTATTGGCAGCCTACCAAAACACAGGTACTCGTGAATGGCAACCTAGAGAAGTCAACTTTTTAGAACAGATTGGACTGCAAATTAGTTTAGCCAAATCTCAGATAGACTACATCGAACAAGTACAATCTAAATCTGAAGAACTAGCTCAAATAGCGGAACAAGAAAAAACCTTTACGAAGATAGTTAACAGAATTCGTCAATCTAACGACGTAGAAGAGATATTTAAAACCACCACCCAAGAACTACGACAAATCCTCAAATGCGATCGCACAGTAGTTTATCAATTTACCTCAGATTGGGGTGGTGAATTTGTCGCCGAATCAGTAGGCAAAGGTTGGGTGAAATTAGTCGGGCCAGACTTTAAAACCACCTTAGACGATCCTTGTCTACAAAATGCCAAAGGTGGACGTTATGAAAAAGGTGACACCCTAGTAGTTGAAGATATTTATACCTCCACCCTAGACCCTTGCTACATAGAAATTATCGAAAAATATGAAGCTAGAGGTTATATCATCGCCCCCATCCTCATTGGTGAGCAACTCTGGGGATTATTAGCGGCTTATCAAAACACAGCACCCCGTGAATGGGAAGAATCTGAAACTAACCTATTATCCAGATTAGGTGATCAACTAGGACTAGCTTTACAACAAGCAGAATACCTCAAACAATTAGAAACCCAATCATCCAAACTTTCAGAAGCAGCCCAACGGGAAAAAGCCGCCAAAGAATTACTGCAACAACGCTCTATTCAGTTACTGAGAGCCATTAGTCCGGCACTCGGTGGTGACTTAACAGTCCGCGCCCCCATCACCGAAGACGAACTAGGAACAATTGCCGATGCTTACAACGGTACTCTGCAAGCCCTCCAACAGATCGTTATTCAAGTACAAACTTCTTCCCAGCAAGTTGCTCAAACTTCCGTTAACAGTAGTTCTTCCCTAGTGGGATTAACCAATTTAGCCAAAAACCAATCTGACGAAATCACTAAAGCCCTAGAAGATATTCAACAGATGGTAAATTCTACCCAAGCCGTAGCATCTAACGCTCAATTGGTACAAGTTGCAGTCCAACAGGCTAACAAAACTGTAGACTCTGGTGATACCGCCATGAACGAAACAGTAAATGCTATCCAGGCCATTCGCGAAACCGTAGCTCAAACCAGTAAGAAAATTAAACGTTTGAGTGAATCATCACAGAAAATCTCTAAAGTAGTTAACTTGATTAGCAACTTTGCCACCCAAACCAACGTACTAGCTTTAAATGCAGCCATAGAAGCCACTCGTGCTGGTGAATATGGTAAAGGCTTTGCCGTGGTAGCCGATGAAGTTCGTTCATTATCTCGCCAGTCCGCAGCCGCTACCATCGAAATTGAAAAATTAGTCCAAGAAATTCAAACTGAAACTGGAGAAGTTGCCGTAGCCATGGAAACAGGTATTCAGCAAGTAGTAGAAGGGACAAACTTAGTTAGTGAAACCCGTCAAAACTTAAACGCCATCGTTGCAGCTACTGAGGAAATTAGCCAACTAATTGAAGGTATTACCGCAGCTACCCAAAAACAAATGGATCAATCAGCCACAGTCACAACATCAATGAATGATGTAGCGGCTATTGCTAATAAAACCTTCGGTGAATCTCAAGAAATTGCTCAAGTCTTCCAAAGCTTATCAGGAATGGCGCAGGAGTTACTCACAACTGCTGGTAAATTCAAGGTCAAATAATTAATTGGTAATTGGTAATTGGTAATTGGTGATTAGCAGTCACTGGTTTCTAATTACTAAACCAATTTTAAATAATTACTAAAGTTAAAATCGAAAAAATTATGATTACAGATACTGAAATTCGTGAACAAGGTCATGCCTACTTTTTGGCCGAAGCACCGGAATTATTACAAGCTATTGAACAGGATTTATTTGGCTTTTTAGAAGACCATAGTAAGAATAAAGTTCATAACTTAATGCGGGCGACTCACACCATTAAAGGGGGAGCGGCTACCGTGGGGCTAGATACAATCAAAATGATCGCCCATTCTTTAGAAGATGTCTTTAAAGCCTTATATAGTCCTGATGTAGTTGTTGATTCAGAACTACAAACTCTGTTATTAGAAGCTTATGAATGTCTGCAACTTTCAGTTTCATCTGAATTAACATCAAGTAATCTTAATCAAGAAGAAATTCTGCAACGAGCCACCACAGCATTTGCACAGTTACAAACTAAATTAGGTGATGCTTTTGGGGCTGAAGAACATATTCCTACGGCGGAAGAATTAGGATTTGATATTGTTCAATCCATATTTGAGGTAGGTGTTACCCAGAGAATAGAGAGTATTACCGAAGCAATTGATAATTCCCTTAATGATCAGGATTTACAAGAGTTTTTAATTTCTCAAGCTGAGGTATTTATAGGGTTATCAGAATCTTTAAATTTGCCTGGTTTAAAAGAACTAGCTGATACAGCTATAGTCGCCTTATTAGCTAATCCCCAGGAAATACATCAAGTAGCACAATTAACATTAGCTGACTTAAAAGCCGCACAAATAGCAGTTTTAGCTGGCGATCGCACATCCGGGGGTTCACCTTCCGGAGCTTTAAAAGCATTTGCTAAAAGTAAACAAGAGCAGCCACAAGAACAGCCAGAGATTACTTCTAATACTAGCTCCTTAGTGACAGTTCCCAAACAACAACTAGAAATTGTCCATACTAATAATAAATTTGTTAATAAGTTTTTTAGTATTACTACAGATTTTTATCACTTTCTCATTACAGCAGATGACAAAAATAATAACCCTTTAAAACCAGCAAACGCTAAATTTTACTTAAAAGTAATTCGCTATATTTTTGGCTGGTTTAATCACCAAAGAGAAATACCAGAAGCAAAACTCAGTCTGGCTTTATTAATTACACCCAATGATCTAGATCACTCAGAAGATTATTTACTAATTTGGCTGGAACAATTTTTAGAGTTTATCAAAGCTCAAGAAGATCAAGAAAATTTGTGTCTTTATCGCCGGGGTGTGGTTTTAATAATTCTCCTCGCTGTAGCTGAATTTGAATATGCAATTCAAAAAAATGATCAGGCACTGAGGATGATCAACACCCTGAAAAAACAAATTCGTAAAGTAGGTAAACAATATAAAAAATACTCTCCCGTTACAGAGGAAGAGAAAAAATGGTTAGATAGTCCTAAGTTACAAGAATTACTAACAATTAAAGAAATATCTGTAGCAGAAAAATCAAATGATATATCTACACCCACCGACTATAATCTAGTAGAAGAAATCTGGGGAGGAGAGCCTGTTTCAGAAGCAGAGCAGGATTTATCTAACCAAGAAACCGCAGAAATTAATTTAGGAGATGATCTGAATGCAGAGAATATTAAAAATGATCATTATTTAGAAAGTATCACCTCATCGGCAGTTAGCGATCGCGCCTTTACAACTACATCTGGAACTGCCTATGAAATCATCAATGATGACACAGAAACTAAACATAGAGACGCGGAGGAGAAACATCAAACATCTACCTATAAAAATACCAAACAATCTACATTTGTACGTGTAAATGTAGAAGGACTAGAACGTCTTAATTATCTGGCTGGAGAATTGCTGATTTATCAAAAACGACGCTTGTTATATGATGATCAAATAGTTGAATTAATTGAGCGACTAAGTGAAAAATTAAGCCAACACCAAGGTGTTTTACAACAATTATGTGATTTGCAATTTCAAGGTAATAACTTTATCGTTGCCACCACCCAAGAAGTTGCTTCTGTACAGTTTGATGCTTTAGAAATGGATGTCTATACAGAATTCAATTTGACATTAAATGAAGCAATAGAGGAAACTTTACAACTACAAGAAACCGCAGAATCTTTAGACTTGTTAATTAAAAAATCCACAGATATTAGTGATCAAAAATATAATTTAACTCTGAACATTATAGATAACCTTGCAGATGCAAGAATGCTACCTTTAGGAACAATTTTAAATCGTTTCCCACAAATGGTAAGTCAGTTAGGTAATGTTTATGCCAAAAATGTAGAATTAAAACTGACTGGTACACAGGTTTTAATAGACAAGGCTATAGCAGAAAGATTGTATGATCCCATATTACAATTAGTTCGTAATGCTTTTGATCACGGGATTGATTCACCAGAAATTCGTCAAAAACTGGGTAAAAAGGAACAAGGTTTAATCGAAATTTGTGCTTATCATCAAGGAAGTCACACAATTATTGAAGTTAGAGATGATGGTAAAGGTTTAAACTTAGATACTCTTCACAAAAAAGCTATAGAACTAAATTTATTACCAGATGATAATCACGGTCAAAATTACTATCATTCTCCCAGCGAATCTGAACTAATTGATCTTATGTTTTCACCAGGATTTTCCACCGCTGCAAAAGTGAGTGAAATTTCTGGAAGAGGTATGGGATTAGATATTGTCCGTAGTCAGTTAGAATCTTTAAATGGGGTAATTTCAGTCCAATCATTCCCCAATCAAGGAACAACATTTACACTCAAAATACCCTTTTCTATGACCACAGATAAACTCATGCTAGTCCAGTCCGGGGGTATTGTTTACGCTTTACTATTAGATAGTATTGAAAAAATCCTCATTCCCTCCGAACAACAAATTAAAGAATTTGAAGGTAAACAAATTCTCTATTGGCATTCTGGTGAAGAAGAAATGGTTGTTAACCTCGTTAAACTTGCGAGTTTAATGTATTATAATGGCTCAATTTCTGGTATCAACTATTTAAACAATATTCCCAGAAACGCTGATACAGAAATAATGAAAAATCCCGTGCTTTTACTCAGACGTAATAATGGGATTTTAGGTTTGGAAGTTGACCAAATTATTGGTGAACAAGAATTAGTAATTAGACCTTTAGGAAGTGCGATATTTCCTCCCAAATATATTTACGGTTGTAGTAGTTTAGCTAATGGAAATTTGATTTTAGTTATTGATGGCACAATGTTGATAGATGCTCAACAAATGGAAGCCACACTTGATTTTAGAACTCTACCTATAGCTGCTGAACATAAAAAACAAGCCTTACCAGTTGCGGAAGAAGTATCATCCACCCCACTGCTGTTAGCATCTACTCCTATCAATAACAAGGAATCTAAATCTACTCCTGTAGCAGTTAGTCATAAATTACCTACAGTGGTGTTAGTTATAGACGATGCTATTAGTGTTCGCCAAACTCTGGTAATGACTCTACAAAAGTCTGGATATCAAGTATTTTCAGCACAAAATGGTGTAGAAGCGATTGAACAGTTACAGTTACATCCAGAAATTGAAGTGGTACTTTCTGATTTAGAAATGCCAAAAATGAATGGTTTTCAGTTATTAACTCACATCCGTCAACATCAAGATTGGAAGAAAAAACCTGTGGTGATTTTAACTTCCCGGAGTTCTGAAAAACATCGTCAATTAGCTAAAGAATTAGGTGCAACAGCTTATTTAACTAAGCCTTATTTGGAGCATGAATTGATTTCTACTGTGGAGAGTTTAGCTAATGAAAATAAGGGTAATTCTAGTCAGAATTTGATTGGCGCTGGGAAGTAGGGGTAGTGACTGTTAACTTACAGCAGAATTCAGGAGTCAGGAGTCAGGAGTAAAACTGGCTTTGTGTATAGGTTTCAATTTAGATTCTGTACCTCATTGATCTGCAATTTGCTGTAGGTTCAAGTCATTACCATAAAAATTCCCCTGCACAGGATCTTGAATATGCTTTCATAAAAAAATTATCTTTTTATTATTACTAACTGTACCTCATAACAGCGGGAAGTGCTGTATCAAAGCCAACGGATCATCGAATACTGTTTTTGCTTCATCAAAATTTACTCCATGTTTATCAAAATTTATTTGTGCTTTGTTATAATCCCATTCAAATTCTAACTTCATATAAATTAGAAATTATGACCCGTTTTTATTATAGGCGATCGCATACTTCTAGGCACCACACTATATAAAGATACCCAAAAAGTAGGGGTTTAGCAATGCTAAACCCTTACAATTATTTGTTGATTTTAGATGCGCGATACTTTCGGTTAGCTTCCCTATCACTGTCTATTTTTCATGATTACAGAAAAGCGATCGCATTTCATATCCCAAGTTTAAATTATATCTTAATAACATGGTATTGATCTGCATCATTATTTAGGGCTTGCTGAATAAATCTCAAAACATTACAGGTAAACGATTTTAGCGATTTTGACTTTCAAAAAATGCAAGCTTTGATGAGGTGAGAACTGAAAAACCTTGCATTTAATTCCTGCTTCAAGGAAAAATAGTTCCCATCCAACTCTTGAAACTGTCACCTGTCACCTGTCACCTGTCACCTGTCTCCACGACAAGACTTTTATGGCTACGCCACGCTCCGCGAACAGCAAACCCTATTTAGTGAGCCACTTCCATTAATGTGATCACCAGCATTGATTATATATTTCCCTTCATCCTCTACATCCTAAAATCCTGAAAATCCTCACATCCTAAAAATCCTAATTCCAACAATCTAAGCTTCAATTACAACTCGTAAATTCCCCCTTTTCTTAGCAACTCGACAAGCAGTTGTACTACCAACTCGCTCAAATTCTAAATCAAGAATCGTCGCACCAACACGCAAATTATGCAACGATAAACGATTAATTGATTCTGGCAAAGCTGGGTCAATAATTCGTAAACAATTATTCTGAGCATCTGGAACTAAATTCACCATCATTTGCAACAATTGAAACATACTACCTGTACCCCAAGCTTGGGGAGAACAAGCAACAGGATAATGTACAGGTGCATTATCTCCTTTCCTTTCATAACCACAAAATAATTCTGGTGGCCGTTGATAAGACTGTTGAGAAGTCATATCAAATAAACCTTGAAATAACTCCAAAGCTTGATCAATTAAACCCAAAGAACGCAACCCCATTGCAATCAGAGAATTATCATGTGGCCACACCGAACCAATATGATAACCCATGGGATTATAAGCCGGTGATAAACTACTTAAAGTCCTAATTCCCCAACCATTAAACATATCCGGTGCGCCTAATCTTTCGGCTACACTATAGGCTTTTTCTGGGGTAAAAATTCCTAAAGCTAAACAATGTCCAGGATTAGAACTAATACTATCTACTTGATTTCCTTCCCCATCTAAAGCTAAAGCACAAAAATCTTGATCTTCGATCCAAAAATCTTTGTTAAATCTCACTCTCAAATTTTTAGCTTCTTCTATCCAAGTTTCTGCTAAATCGAGATGCTTTTTCATCTTAGCAATTTCAGCTAATTTAATTTTCGCCGCATAGACATAAGCTTGGACTTCACAAAGATAAATTGTACCCTCAGCTAATTCTCCTTTTTTATTGACAATACAATCTCCAGAATCTTTCCAACCTTGGTTAATTAAACCACCTTTTGATTTACGTAAATAACCAAGATAACCTGTTTTTTCTAAATTTCTATCAATCCAATCCATTGCTAATAAAGCATTTTTCCACAGTTGTTCTAGGGTTTCTTGATCATGAGTCCAGGCATAATAATCAGCATACAACATTAACCATAAAGGCGTTGCATCCACTGTTCCGTAATATGGGGTATGGGGTATTTCTTGACATCTTGCTAATTCCCCAAACCGCAATTCATGTAATATCTTTCCTGGTTCTTCTTCTCGCCAATCATCCTCTTTTTTACCTTGATATTCTGCTAATAAACTCAAAGTTTCTTGGGCAATTTTTGGATTTAACATTAAAGTTTGGGCAGCAGTAATAATTGAATCCCGACCAAATAATGTAGAAAACCAAGGCACACCAGCGGAAACAGTTTTATGATCACCAAAAGATTGGCGTAACAAATACAGATCTTGTTCTGCTCTTTCAATCACGCGATTAAAAAGACTTTTATCGGCTCTAATTTGGGTAATTTGTTGTCCCCAATCTTGCTCTTCCATTAATTCAGAAGCTTTTGCTTGTGCCAACGTTGTGGCAGCATTAACACCAGAACTAGGCTGATTATTAGTTAATTTCTGCAAACGATAACCGAGTATTTTACTTTCATGGGCAGCTAAATTTAACTGCCAAATAGCAGTATTACCTTGAAAATGATCTGGTTGTTGATGTTGGAATTTGATCCGTGATTCCATCACCGCACCATCTAAACCTTGATAAGCTAATATCAGTAATTCTTCCTTGTTTTCAGACTCTGCTAGTCGTAATAATTGACCTCGTTTTTCTCGTTGATGACCTCTGACTTCAAATAAATCTGCAAAATCCGCATCAAAGCTGAGACTAATTTCAAAGCTGATGTTATTGGTGCTGTAGTTGGCAATTTCTATTTCTTCAAATAAAGCCCCATTCAGTACCATTTCTCGCCGAATACCGATAGTATCAGCTTTAATATGGTCAAATTTGGGGTTAGTGCATAAGACAGATAAAGCAAAACCTTTATCAGCGGTGCTGCTTAATAGAACAGGCGATCGCCTATTAATCTGCAACTCTAAACGACTTAGAAACCGGGTATCAGCACAAAACAACCCCATATTGGGATTTCCATCCTCCAAGGAACACCCGGAAATATTCCCTATTGTATCCGTTACTAAAAATAAATCATCATCTTTAACCGTCAAAGAGGGATATTGTCTTTCACTAACTACACAAGGCCATTCTGGAATAGGTACTTGTACTGCGGGAATAAAAGTCTTGCCATCGAGGACAATGTTATCTGGGGTCATCAACATATCCGGTTTCATAGCCAAATTTCCCTATATTGGACGAGACTGGAGAAAGGTCAAAATGGGAAAATGAGGAAATAGGGACAATTGCCCAATCACCAATCACCAATCACCAAATTTCTATAAATCTATACCTTTTGTATCTCAAGTCAAGCCTGGAATTTCATGGTTTTTGAGAGGTTTATTCACTCATCATCATTAGGAGATACCATAGATAGAAAATACTCAAGGTGATATTTAGTTAAAATTTTTTTTAGAGTCGGTATTAGTAAACTTCGCCGAATTTATAGACAAATATAGTCATCTCTAGTCATTAATCACACAGAAGTCAGCTAAAATAACTCATAAGCTGTTGTGCAAAGAGAACTGAGCAAGAATTTTGTGCATTATCAGATCTAAGATATGTTAGTATATATGGGCGAATATTCATAGAAACTAGCTAGTGTATGCAAGTAGTCGAGCGGCATATCATTCAAAGAAATCATCCCCATTATCAGGAGATTGATAAATTGTGTTTTGCTGCCAAAAACCTCTACAATTATGCTAACTTCCATATTCGCCAAAGTTTCATCTTTACTCAAAAATATCTTGACTACAATTGTTTAGCAAAACAATTAAAAGGGACAGAACCATACCAGGCCTTACCAGCGAAAGTTGCCCAACAAGTATTATTAGGATTACATCGCAACTGGTTAAGTTTTTTTGCAGCAATTACAGCTTATGCCTCAGATAAATCTAAATTTTTAGGTAGACCGAAATTACCCAAATATAAACACAAAGAAAAAGGTAGACATTTATTAGTTTACACAGCCCAAGCAGTGAGTAAACCCCAAATGAAATCTGGGTTGATTCATCTGTCACAAACACAGATTCACATTCCTACAAAAGTAGACTATTGTTATCTCAATCAAGTAAGAATTGTCCCCAAGATTGACCATTATGTAGTAGAAGTTGTCTATGAAAAAGAGGAAACAGATTATGGTTTAGACCCTAATTCCATAGCAGCGATTGATTTAGGCATAGATAATCTAGCAACCTTAACATCAAACCAGCCGGGATTTATACCAGTTCTGGTTTCCGGGCGGATTATCAAATCAATTAATCGTTATTATAATCAAAGAAAAGCCAATTTACAATCTTTACTACCTGCACATCAAAAGACCTCTAAACGACTACAAAGTTTAACTAAAAAACGGAATTTTCGAGTAGATGATTATCTGCATAAAGCCAGTCGCTTAATTATTAACCATTTAGTCAAGTGTGGGATTGGGACTTTAGTAATAGGTCAAAATCCATTGTGGAAACAGAATGGGAATTTGGGCAGTAGAAATAATCAAAACTTTGTTTGTATTCCCCATACTCGGTTTGTACAGCAGTTGAGTTATAAAGCGAAATTAGTGGGGATAAATGTATTGGTTTCTGAGGAGTCTTACACTAGTGTAGCTTCTTTTTTAGACCAAGATGTGATTCCTACTTATGGCAAAGTTGACTCGAAAGAAGTTAAATTTAGTGGTCGCAGAATCAAAACTAAACTTTATAGAGCAGGTAATGGTTTATTGATTCATGCTGATGTCAATGGTAGTTTGAATATTTTACGTAAAGTAGTCCCGACAGCTTTTAGTCTAGGGATAGGGGGCGTTGTAGTTCGCCCCGTCGGGGTTATTCCCGGCAAATGAAAGGCATAAGATATTTGTCTATGTTTTTTGGAACTATTACTCAAACTGAGGGGGTATTTTTTGGGTTAATATCTGGACAGGTGCTTTTTCAAGCCCGAAAATTGAGGAATAGTCATGGGTAATGGTGATAATTAATGGGTAAGATAGCTAAAGGTTGTTTCAATTGCCAATTACCAATTACTTCTTCCCCAACTTTAATTTTGATAGCAGCTGTATCGGTAATTAAAATCACCTGAAAGACTCAAACCCTGAACGGCTTGCGCCAGTCTACGCTATCAGATAGGAGTTTAAAAAAGCTAAATGCTGACTGCTGACTGCTATACAATACTTTTAAAAAGTGGATCTTCCCTAAATTGGGCGTTTAACGATATTCATGAGCATTTCGACTTCTGTGTTGAGTGATTTGCTACAGTCACTACCTTACTTACGGCCTCAGTTATATTTCAAGGCTTCACTAACTGCTCTTTCCCATGCCATGGAAGATCAGGTTTTAGCGACTAACTTGGACGGCCCGCTGATTATTGCTAGTTTTCAGCGAGAGCGATTCTATCGTCAAGAAGCTCATCGCTACAAACGCCTTTCCCGTAGAAGTAATCAAATATATGTATTATCTGCACCAGAAACAGAGTTTGCTCATAGCTCCGATGACTATGAAAAAGTAGCTTTTGAACCAGATGATGCTTTAAGTCAAGAGTGGCATTTAGTAGTAATTGCTGATAACTATGCTACCTGTTTGGTGTGTCAAGAAAGCCAAGGTTCAATCGCTAAAAATAAGCAAATACCAGAAAACACCCCTGGTTTAGATATGGATACGGCGCGAAGATTTGAAGGGATTTGGACTTCGGACAGAGGTGTTAGTCTCAAAGCCGCAGAATTATTATTAGCAAGAATTCAGGTTTATCGGCCAGATTTAGCGGAAAAAATTAATCAAGTACGCCAAAGGTTTGGCATAGGTAAAACTAGCAAGAACTCTAAAAAGGCAAAAATACCCAGTGGATATGCTGGTGATATTGATACTGACCCTTTTGTACAGAGATTGGTAACTTACTTGCAAGCTAGTCAATATAAATTACACAAAGCCTATCGTTCTATTACTGCTCAGGCCAGGAAAGAAAGGTTGATCAATTCCATCAGTATGGCCATTAGGCGATCGCTTGATCCACAAGCTGTTCTAGAAATCGCTGCTCAAGAACTAGGACAACACCTAGCCGCAGATCGTTGTTTAATTTATCGCGCTCAAGCTACTGATGATCAAGCTATCATTGAACATGAATTTTTGAATCCCGGTGTGATGTCTGTCCAAGGACAAGCTTGGGAGTTAGGCAACAATCCTTTATTTCAAGAAATCACACAACACAGTGAAGGGGTTTGTATTGCTGATACTCTGACCGATGAACGGGTGAAAAATTCTGCTGCACTTTCCTTGATAGTTAAAAAATTTAGCATTCGCTCTTGGTTAATAGAACCTGTATTTTCCCAAGGACGATTGATTGGAATTGTAGAATTACATTATTGTCATTCACCCACCTCAGCTTGGCAACCAGGGGAATTAGATTTAGTCAAGGCGATCGCCAACCAAATCAGTGCCGCCCTCATTCAAGCCGAAGCTTTTGCTAATTTAGAAGAACTCAACCAACAGCTAGAAGCCTTAGATCGTACTCGTCGTAATCTCATCGCTATCACAGGTCACGAGCTACGTACCCCCCTATCTACCATTCAAGTTTGTCTAGAAAGTCTAGCCACTGAACCAGATATGCCCCTAGAGTTACGAGAGGTAATGCTGAGTACCGCCCTTTCTGACTCGGAAAGAATGCGAAAACTGGTACAAGATTTCCTCACCCTCTCTAACTTAGAAAGTGGTCGGGTGGAATGGCATCCAGAATCTTTAACTTTACAAGAATGTGTAGAATTATCCCTGAGCAGAGTCCGTACACGAGCATCAACGGAAAATATACCAGAAATTAAAACTCAACTTGCGGACACTTTACCATTAATCAAAGCTGATGGTGACTGGTTAGTAGAGGTACTAGCAAAACTCATTGACAATGCTTGTAAATTTACACCCTCCCAAGGAGAAATTACCATCAAAGCCCACCGTAACGGTCATCAAATGGTAAAAGTAACCGTTGCAGACACTGGACGAGGTATTGAAACCAACCGTCTAGAAATAGTTTTTGACCGCTTTTATCAAGAAGAGGGAGCTTTAAGACGGACTGCTGGCGGGACTGGATTAGGTCTAGCTATTTGTCGGCAGATAGTCAAAGGCTGGAATGGCAAAATTTGGGCAGAGTCTGCTGGCAAGGATCAAGGTAGTAAATTTCATTTTACTATTCCTATTTCTCCAGGTACTTAATTGAGATTTGTTATGGGTAATTGGCTTATTAATCTTTCCCTGTCTCCAAAGAAAAAGCCCCGGTAATATACCAGGGCATTTGATTTTATTGCTATACTAAACACGGTTGGGAAATGGACTTTTGCAAGATCATGAAAAACCTTGAAGTGTAAGGGTTTAGCACTGCTAAACTCCTATCTATAGAATCAAATAATTAAGCCGTTTTGAGTATCAAGACAACAAGTTTTGAGAAAAAATATTTATATGTAGACAAGGCGGTTAGGGCATTAACTAACACTAAAACTTAGACAATGAAAGGCTTTTAGCACTGTCACCTGTTCCCTGTTCCCTGTCACCTGATTTCTACATAGAAGATGCACCAGTAGCAATAAGACGTTTAAATAAAGCTTCTGACCAGCCAGTTTCTCTCAGTACAGCAGAGGAGGAAACTTCTACATAAGCTTGCTCAATAAAAGCCAAATCAATCATACAAATTCTACCTAAAGCCGCCTGTAATTCATCCGATTTACCATCAACTTTTAATTGTTTACCAACTTCATGGACAACCACCGCCATAGCTGGAACTACGTGCTGAGGTGCAATGCCGATTTTGACGTGAACAAGTCCAATATGCCAACGACAATCAGCATATTCTTTACCCCAATTATCCATGCCAGTAAACATTTGATGAAACCATTGAATAAATGTTTCGTGGAGGCGGTGCATTCGTCCTTCTTTTTCTTTTAATATGGCACTCATTTCTTCATCACGTCCTAAATAAGCATAGAAGTGATCAGCCATTGTGGAAGCAATTCCTTGACCCCAATCTGCATGGGAATTAAGAACAGATTTATCTTCAGGGGTAAAACCAATTCTTTTTTCCATTTTGGACATAAAAGCGGTAGGTTCGATAGTCATAATAGTCCTTGTTAATTAAATTGTTTTACTTCTTAAAAAACCAACTAAACTTTTTAGGAAAGATTGGCTAACAGGAGGCTTTTCTGGTTTATCTGATTTGTCTGACTTTTCTGTACTTCTACTTACAGATACATTTTCCTGCAATGGTTCTGGAAAAGAAATTGTAGCAGTAGGATGAGAAAGAGGATCTTCTAGAGTAAAAGAATTTGGTGCAGCAGCAACCATAAAATACTCTTCTGCCAAACCCACTACTATCAATCGGAAGGCAATTTGTTGTACAGTTGCGATGGGGATTGTCAGTTGATTAGCAATATGCTGTAAAGAAACTTGCCCATTCACAAATTCCCAAACTTGCCATTCTTGAGCATTTAAATGTAATTTGGGTTGTCTGACCATTAAACCAGTTAAACCGGAAGTGGGATCTGGGAGTTTTTCTTCTAAAGCACTCCACTCTCGCAACGCACGCAAACCAATTAATATGACCTCTGTTGCAGACATACTCAAACCAGTCATTTCCGCTATAGGTAATGTTGGTATTGGCTCAAATTTAAACAGAGCATCTTTAATTTGGAATAATGCACAAACAGGACGCAAAACTTGGGCATTAAATAAAAGTTTTAGTTGTTCTGATTGTAGCAGTCCCTGAGATTTTAAACATAATCCTAGTGGCGAGTTAATAAAACAAGAAGAAATTTGGGTAACTCTAGATATTACTCGTTCGCTAATCCAACCCCTTTGGGCAATCATTAATGTTAAACCTTGTTTATCTAACCTTTCAGAAGCAGCTACCACACGACCTTGATGTAGCCAAATATAATAAATCTGCTTTTTAGATTTATTATTTTCATCTGAGCAAAATTCAATGTAAAGGATTCCGGTTTTTTTCCCTTGGTCTAAAAACTGGAGTAATTCTGGTAGGGAAAAATCGGCGAAGTTACCAGTGATAGTCATAATTTTCCTCCTGTATGCAAGGATTAAAATATTAAAGTGATGAGAATAATGGATCTTTGAAATTTAATTTCCAAAAATACTTATTCTGGTGAGAAAGTTTTCTTAAAAAAAGAGAAATCATAGCTTAGATTAAACTGCACAACTTTCCATTAAATGTTGGACTAGAGCAATTACAGCTTCAGCTACGGAGTCTCTTTCATTAGGGTTAACTCTGACCATGGGAGGTCTTGCTTCTTCTTCTACATATCCCATTGCCAAGTACACGTCTTCCTCTGACCAAGCTCCCGGAGAATCTGTATGGGTAAGACCAAGTATCATGGGAATATCTGCTCTGGCTTCCATAAAGCTGAGAATTTTACGGGCATAACGAAATTCTCTGGCTCTATGGGCTGCTATTAATACGATATAGGCATGAGCTTTACGAATTAAAATATCCCACATGAAATCAAAGCGAGATTGACCAGGTGTACCATACAGATGTAACGCCATATCCGGTCCAAATTGTAAGCGTCCAAAGTCAAAGGCAACTGTTGTTTTTTGTTTTAATAACGCTGTTTCATCGGTGGCACGGGTATCTGTATCTACTACTTCAATTTCACTGACGGATCTGATAAAAGTTGATTTTCCTGCTCCTACTGATCCTGTGACAATTAAACGCATAATCTCCATGTTTATTTACTCCATAAATAAACCACTAATGAGTGATGTTTCACTTCTTGAACTATGCTCCTTAATGAAAGATTATTTACAGATTTACAGGCTGTTGCTATGAGGTTTAAAGTTCCCTAGCTGGACTTTTTTCTCTGTCTGTAAGGGAACTTTTTCATTAAGTTACCTGTGATTTTGATATGGAGTATTTAGACTAAAATTAGTTTTAGTTCTGTCAGAACTCGTTTAATTTCTAACATTAATACCCCTTGTTTAGCTTTTGCACTAGCCAAAACTAGTAGTACGGCATCTTCACCACAACCAGTTAGAATACCAAAGCCTTGATCTCCTTCTACAAAGATTCGATCAATTGTGCCTCTGGCTAGTTCCAAACCTATTCTTTCACCTAAAGAAAGCATAGATGCTGACATTGCTGATACTCTTTCTTCGTCCATTCCGCCGGGTAAACTTGCACCTAAAGGTAAACCATCGGGAGTAACAAGTGCTGCACCTTGAACATCTGTTGTAGAAGCTACAAAGTTTTGCAAAACCATACCCAGTTTTTCTGTGTTAATTGCCATAATAATTTATTCTCCTGGTACTTCTATTTTGATTGTTATGAGGAAGGTTTTTTCTTATTTGAATAAGTTTGAAATCTGTAATTTGAAGGTACAGACTTTATGATTACATTGGTGTAAATTCAAATACATCGTAAGTACCGCCTCTGAGTACAGAATCAGTATGTGTTCCCCGGAATCGTTGGCCGAGTATTTGTTCTAATGCTCCCCAAGCTGCACCCAATGTAAAGGTACATTTACGTTGAGAATCTGGTGCTTCACCTGCGGAACAAACGGTTTCGGATGTATATACTTTAATCGTATCACCCTCTGTAATAATTTTATTAATGATGCAAAGTCTAGTTCCCTCTTTACCTAATGCTTGGGATAACTGAGCTTGTGCTTGATCTAAAGAGTCTAAACCTCCTGATAAACCCAAACTTTCAGCTAGTTTTTTGCCTCTTGTTCTGCCAGCTGCAATAAGAGCAATGGCTGTGGCTTTTTCTCCTAAAACATCTTCTATGCCAGTAATTAATGATTTAAAACAAACAATACTGCTGAAATCTCCGAGTTGTGGTCTTAGTGTTTCTGACATAATTAATATTTACCTCAATTTAATTTAGATCATCAATGTCTTTACTCCCATCAGTAAAATCTAATTTGCTTGTGTTGTTGTGTCTAATGCTGATGTTTGCAATCCTGTAAGTGTTTCAATTTATGCTTTTGTTTTGATTAATCCTTGTTTACTTATGACTTTATTATCTTGGATGAAAGTTTAATATAACACCGTACAAATACTGAAATTACTTTTGATTATGGTTAAAATAAGATAAGCTTATGTAAACAAATACTCATTTATATGTTTAGGTCTGTAAAGTATATATAGCAAGACTTTTATTTATAAAATATGATTATTTGTCAGTATTTTTTGTTTGATAAAAATAAAAAAAATAACTATAAATAAGTAGATTCTTTGTAGTAAAATTATGATCAGTAATGATTCTTACTAAACCTAGTTAGTCATGAAAAAAGATACAAATATTTACTTATTATTTTCAGTATTTAAATCATATACGTGTTAGCACTCGTCATACCTATGAGAATAGGTAAGAGTAAGTCCTAAATTATTAGCAACGCCAAAAAATATACTCTTTTTTATCAAAACTTTTAAACCTGGATTTCTCATAAAGAGGATAAAAATGTATTTGCCAGAATAGCTGCTTGAGTGCGATCGCGCAAGTCTAAACGATTTAAGATGTTTGTAACATGATTTTTAACTGTTCCCTCAGAAATGTAAAGCGTCTGGGCAATTTCTCGGTTACTAGCACCTGTAGCAATTAGTTGTAATACTTCTTTTTCTCTAGGTGTTAACTCTGATAAACCTGGGGGGATATTTGATATTTGCTTGGTTGTATTCGGTGGGAATTGAGTTAAGAGTTTATTAACTATACCTGGACCAAGTTGAGAATATCCTTTTTCCACTGCACGAATAGCAGCGGCTAACTCTTCTGAGGGTGTATCTTTGAGTAAATAACCCATTGCACCATTTTTTAATGCAGCTTTAACATATTCTTGATCATCAAAAGTAGTTAAGACTAAGACTTTCGTTTCTGGGAAGCGGTTTTGAATTTCTTTTGTAGTAGCAACTCCATCCATAATTGGCATTCTCATATCCATGAGGACGACATCAGGCTGGAATTTTTCTACTAAATTAATGGCAACTTCTCCATTTTCTGCTTCTGCAACTATTTCTAAGTCGGTTTCTAATTCTAATAATGCTCGTAAACCTTGACGGATTAAACTTTGATCATCTACCAGTAAAACTTTAATCATAATTTTTGAAGAAGTTCAAGAAGTTAGGAAGAGGGGGAGATTCATAAACCAATTACCTATTTAAAGGAATTGCAACTTTAATTTTACATCCAGCGTTACGAGCAGATATGATGTTGAATTCTCCATTTAATGCTAAGGTGCGATCGCGCATACTTTGTAAACCAAAACCAGTGGTATTTTGCTCTATATTAAAACCTCTACCATTATCTTCAATAATTAATTGAATACTATCTGTATCACTAATTAATTCTAGATTAACAGTTGAAGCTTGGGCATATTTAGAAATATTTGTCATTGACTCTTGAATTATCCGATAAATGGGGGTATTCATTTCTATGGGAACAGGGTCTTTTAAGTCAATTTGACAATTAACTAAAACACCAGTAGAATGTTGAAAATCTGCTGCTAAAATACCAACAGAATTTGCCAAAGATTTTTCTTGTAAAGCTTGTGTCCTCATAGTAGAAACAGATTGACGCACATCCTGGAGAGCTTTTGAACCCAGTTCTTTAGCTGTTGCTAAAAATGTCATAGCTCTGGGTATATCAGATTTAGAAAGTTTTAAAGCAGTTTCTAGTTGCAAATTTAAAGCAGTTAAAGAATGTCCCAGGGAATCATGAATTTCTCTAGCGATGCGGTTACGTTCTTCTAAGGTAGCTTGATTTTCAATTTGTAGGGCATATTGACGGAGTTTTTCGTTAGCGCTGGCCAATTTATCTCGACTTTCCCGTTCAGATAATACGGCATTCATTAACAATAATACAAACACTAAACCCAAAGCGAATAAAACAGTGAATACAAAACTAAAGAACCTAAATCTTTCTTGTGCTGCTGGTGGTAAACGATGGGGTGGTAGGCGTTCTCTGAGGGTGAATAAGAATAAAATAAAAGACAATAAAGTAATTGTTAAACGACCTGGTAGTTTAAAAATCAAACAACTACGAGTGACTAAAATTAAATAGAAAAAGGGAAAAAGTCTGGCAATTTTACCCCCAGAATAACCAGCAATTAATATTAATAATACTTCCAATGCAGTATATATAACTTTAGCTACGTTATTACTCGTGGGTAATCTTAAACCCATGAAACCAAATATAATTAAACTAATAATAGTTAATTCTGGAAATTGTACTGGAAAACGAGTTGATGGAGGGGAGATAATTACTACTGATGCTGAAAGTCCTAGTAATACCCACTCTAAATAAAGCAGAAACCGAAAGGGATGATTATTAAATTGAATAGGACGAGACATAATAATTTAAAGGTCAAAAGTCAATTGTATTATGTTATAGATTATGGAAACTGAGAACATGACTAAAGTCATGGGTTAAGATGTGACTTTCTCCTCATGTGATTTGTGAAGATGATTGTCTATGATAGTGACATCCAACCAGAAAAAACAAGGTAATTTTATGAAAGTCAAAACATTATCATTAATAGCTGCTGCATTTGCTGTAACTTTAACTGCAACTCCTTTTATAGCACAAGCACAAGAAGCGTCTCCTTCCCGTCAACCTGGTAAAGAATATCGTCAAAAAGGTGGTTGGGAAAAATTAGGACTCACGGAAGCACAAAAAAATAAAATTATGGAAATTCGTGGTAATGCTCGTGCAGAAATGCAAAAAGTTTTCACTACAGAACAAAAAGAACAGTTAAGAGCTATGATGCAGGAGCGTCGAAATGAAGTTTCTCAAGGTAGAAAAAGAGGTTGGAAGAAAAATGCCTTTGCTGAGTTGAATTTAACTGAAGCACAAAAAACTAAAATGCAGGAAATTAAAGAGTCATCAAAACAGCAAATGGAAGCTGTTCTTACTCCTGCACAATTAAAACAACTCCAGGAAATGAAACAGAATAGAGAGTTACGTCGTCAACAACGTAATAATAAATAATCCTGTGGGGGTTCAGCCGTGCTAAACCCCTGAATTTAATTCCTTGATTTTCTCACTGCTATGATTCAAAGTTTGAGGTACTTGTACTGCCAAAACCACCATCAGAGTTGCCATATAAGAAACAAGAGTTCCCCAAAGCAGATGGTTATTTTGGAAGTACCAAGCGGCGAGCGCTAGAGGGGTAAAACCAATGAAGAAAGCTAATAATACGGCATTTCGTAAAATTACAGCTTCCTTCAAACCGATAAAATAACCTTCCAACATAAATGTGATTGCTGTAATTACTAAAACAGGTAACAACCAAATTGTATAATCAGTGATATTGTTATTAATTTCTGGATGATTAGTTAATAGTCCAAAAACCTGTTCGGGAAAAACAACTGATATAAAAACAAAAATGAGGGCGATCGCCAAAGCTGATAATATAGATGCAATCAGCAAAGGTATCATCTGTGCTTGATTTCCCTTACTCTTAAAATTACCAGTCAAAGTTTGTGTAGTCACGCCTACACCTTGGACAGTAAACTGACTTAAAAGTGCAATTTGTAAAAGTAACCCATTTTCAGCCAGAACTGTTTTTCCCATTCCTGCACTTAAATTAGTAAAAATAGAATAAACAGAAATCAAAACTAAAAATCTAATCAAAATATTACTTTTTAACACCACAGTTTTCTTAATAGCTACCCAGTCAAACAATTCTTTAATAGCAGCTAAAAAAACCTGCCATTGAATAGTTAAAACTACCCCCAGCAAACCAACAAATAAACCCAAATACTGACTTAAAGCAGTAGCCAAACCCGCACCCATACTTTCCCAACCCCACTTCACAATCATGAGATAGTCAAGCAAAACATTAGCACCATTAGCTACAATAGACATCAATAGAACGACACCATTCATTTCCCGGCCTAAAAACCAACCAAACAGTACAAAATTGATTAAAACCGCAGGTGCGCCCCAAATTCTCCCATTAAAATAATCAACTCCAGAAGCTTCAATATCTGGAGAACCACTCAACACAAAAAAACCAAATTTCTGGATGGGATATTGCAACAGCAGAATAAATAAACCTAACATCAAAGCTATTAAACCACTGCGTAATCCCGCTAGTAAAACTTCTTGAGGTTGATCAAGTCCCGCTGCTTGGGCTGTTAGCGCGTTGGTACTAGACCGCATAAACTTTAAAACTCGGTATAAATAGTCGAATAGGATAGTTCCTAAAATCACCCCAGCTAAATGGCGAATATCTGCCAAATGTCCTAAAAAGGCAATATCCACTAAACCCGCCAAAGGTATCATCATGTTAGAAAGCATACTAACACTTGCTAACCGATAGAACCGAGGTAAGAAATTGTATGAATTAGGTAATACAAAAGCCATGGAAATTAACAAAATGAGAGATAATTGAGTTTATTTATGGTTGACATTCGGCAAAAATCAGAACTGATAGAATCTGAAAACACCTATTAAAAGTAAGTTAACCTTAACCAGTTGAAAATGTCTCAAGAATTTCCCATTGGTAGTAAAGTCCGTGTCATCGCTCTACCACCTTACATCAAAACCGCCGACCCCATGCCTATGTTACGCCCTCCCAATGTAGTTAGCATTGGCGAAGAGGGTATAGTTATTGACCGTCGCCCTGGCGGATACTGGGGTATACGCTTTGCTAGGGGTAATTTCCTCATAGATAGTCAATATATCGAAAATGCAGAAAATTCTGTCATATCTAATTCAGAATCGGAATAACAACTATCCAAAATGTTAACTTATGTGAAGTGAGTGATGATTTTGGTGAATAACAATGATTTCTCGACGCAGTTTGATCAGCATATTACTGGCTAGTTGTTTATCTGTGATTAGTTGGTTAAACTTTACCCCCACAGCTGCGGCTTTGGGTGGTAAATTACCAGCAATTAATCAGCCAGCACCCGATTTTACCTTACCTACTAACACAGGAGATGGTGAAATTGCCCTTACTGATTTTCGTGGTCAGTGGGTGGTTTTATATTTTTATCCCAAAGATTTCACCTCTGGTTGTACTATCGAAGCACGACGTTTTCAACAAGACTTACCTAAATATCTGCAAAAAAATACCCAGATTATTGGTGTCAGTGCCGATGATATTGATTCCCATGCGGAATTTTGCGATTCTGAAGGGTTAAAATTTCCCCTATTAGCTGATACTAATGGCGCAGTTAGTAAAGCTTATGGTTCTTGGATTGGCTTTTTATCCATGCGACACAGTTTTATTATTGATCCTCAAGGGGTTTTACGGGATACTTTTGTCAAAGTGAATCCTAACATTCACAGTGCAGAAGTGTTAGCAAGACTGGAAAAACTACAGTCAGCAGATTCTTAATAGTTAAGCTGTTGTGCATTTAATTTTTATCAGTCTAGCGGGCAAGATGCCCGCACCACAAGACTTAAAAGAATGCAGAATTTAGAATTTAGAATTTAGAATTACGTTTTGCAACGGGGATTTTACCCCGACGCAAAACACGCTGCTTGTAGAAGCAGGGAACTTTAACCCCCAAAGTTGGTTAAAATATAATTAATTAAGCAATCAATTAAGCTAAAGCGTGGAATATATGGAAGTTGAACGCAAAGCTACCACTTCAACTGCTACAAATAATCGTACAACCTTAGAATTGTTACGAGACATTGAAGGTTCGCTACGTCGTCCTACTGTAGCCGTAATCATCCGGTTTTCACCGCCAAACATCCGGCAGAAATTGCCAGCTGCTTCTGTTTTTGCAGAGGAATTTATGCAAGATTTAGCGAAAATTAATATTAAGGATATTAATGATTTTGAACTGCAACCCGCAAGAATTTATATTGGTTTAACCTTTGTCGGGTTTGGGGCGCTGATGATGGTGATACTTTTACTCTACATCAATACCTTCAATCCCCACATTAATTATCTGGAACAAATAAATAAATATTGGTATCAATATATTTTGTGTGTTTGTTTAGGTGTGACAGGAATGTTTCTCATTGCGAGGGAAGTAATTCGTTATCACCGCTAAGTTTAGGTATAATTTTAATTCAGCAATATCCCAATATAAAAGTGCAATTACCAATGAATCATGATCCTTTTATTGTTTATCCTGGGGTGAAAATTTCTTTACAGGATGATTATAACCCCAGTTATAAAGCTGAATTTCATGAAAAAGCCGATGCGAGAAAAAAACTCAAGGCAGGGATTAAAGAACTAGCTAATTATCAAGATGTTCTCTATGCTCAAAATACCTATGCTTTATTAATAATTTTTCAAGCCATGGATGCTGCTGGTAAAGATAGTACCATTAAGCACGTCATGTCTGGAATTAATCCCCAAGGATGCCAAGTTTTTAGTTTTAAATCTCCCAGTGATGAAGAACTAGATCATGATTATTTATGGCGGTCAATGAAGGCTTTACCAGAACGGGGGAGAATTGGTATATTTAACCGCTCATATTATGAGGAATTGTTAATAGTTAGGGTACATCGAGAAATACTAGAAAAACAACAATTGCCCTATATTCCTAGTGGTGATAAAATCTGGCAGCAGCGATTTGAGGAAATTAATAATTTTGAAAAATATTTGGTAAATAATGGAATTGTTATTCTGAAATTTTTTCTCAATGTGTCTAAACAAGAGCAGAAACAACGCTTTTTAGAACGAATTGAATCACCGGAAAAAAATTGGAAATTTTCAGCTAGTGATGTGCGTGAGCGTGGTTTTTGGAATGATTATATGATGGCTTATAATCAAATATTTAATAATACTAGCACTGAATATGCACCTTGGTACATTATTCCAGCAGACCGTAAGTGGTTTACAAGGTTAGTTGTTTCGGATATTATCTGCAATAAATTAAAGGCATTAAATCTCCAATATCCCAGTTTAAGTGAAGAAGATAAGCAACGACTTGTAGAGGCTAAAAAAATTTTAGAAACCGAAATTTGAGCGGGGAATAGTTATTTTGATTAATTTAGTGTATCCTAATTATTGCTAGAGTAGACAATTAAGTTAATAACTAAATAACTAAAGAGTGCTACTAAGAGGAAACTGTATTACCTAATTATCAAAATAATTTCATGATTACCCCAGAAAAAAACCCTGATTTTGAACAATTACTTACTTATATTAGAAAAAATCGTGGTTTCGATTTTACAGGTTATAAGCGGTCAACTTTAATTCGTAGAGTGAATAAGCGTATACAATACCTGGAAATAGAAAGTGTTAAAACTTATCTAGAGTATTTAGATTATTTAGAAGTTTATCCCGGTGAATTTCATCATTTGTTCAATACTATTTTGATTAATGTCACTGAATTTTTTCGGGATAATACGGCTTGGGAATCCCTGGGTAAGCAAATTATACCTAATATTATTAATGGGAAAAAAAGTGATGAGCAAATTCGCATTTGGTGTGCTGGTTGTGCATCTGGTGAAGAGGCTTATACTTTAGCAATTATAACCTGTGAAGCTCTGGGAATTGAGGATTTTCGTCAACGAGTGAAAATTTATGCTACAGATGTGGATGAAGAAGCTCTTAACCAAGCTCGTCAAGCTACATATTCTAGAAAAGACATTGAACTTATACCAGGAGAATTAAGGGATAAATATTTTGATTTAACTGGAAATTATTATGTATTTCGTCAAGATTTGCGTCGTTGTATAATTTTTGGTCGTCATGATTTACTTCAGGATGCACCAATTTCTCGGTTAGATTTGTTAGTTTGTCGGAATACGTTGATGTATTTCCATGCAGAAGCTCAAGGGCGAATTATGAGCCGTTTTCATTTTGCTTTGAATGATCATGGTTATCTGTTTTTAGGTAAGGCAGAAATGTTATTGATGTATTCTAATTTGTTTACATCTGTAGATTTAAAAAATAGAATATTTGCCAAGTTATCATCCCCAAATCTACGTAACCGTTTATTATTTATGCCCAATTCAGCTAATCATGAATCTAGTGGGAGTTTATCGCATCTGATGCGACTGAAAGAATTAGCTTTTGATCTTGGTTCAGTTGCCAGAATAGTAATTGATACAAATGGTTTATTAGTGATAATTAACGAAGCAGCCCGTAATTTATTCAATTTATTAAATACTGATTTAGAGCGTCCTTTTTATGAGTTAGAACTTTCCTATCGCCCCATAGAATTGCGATCGCTGATTGAAAGAGTTTGTAAAGAACGCCGTTCTGTTAATATTAAGAATGTAGAACGCTATGTTTCTGAGTCAGAAAATCAATATTTAGATGTGCAAATTGTACCCATCCAAGATAATAATTTAAGTCTGTTGGGTGTGAGTATTGATTTTAATGATGTCAGTCGTTATGTAAGATTAGAAGAAGCACTGGAATCTTCCCAAAAAGAATTAGAAACTACAAATGAAGAACTCCAGTCTACCAATGAAGAATTAGAAACTACAAATGAAGAACTCCAGTCTACCAATGAAGAATTAGAAACTACAAATGAAGAACTCCAGTCTACTAATCAAGAACTGGAAACTATGAATGAAGAACTCCAGTCTACTAATGAAGAATTACAAACCATAAATTATGAATTGAGTAAACGGACTTTAGAACTGAAGCGTAAAAACATTTTTATTACCTCTATTCTTAAAAATATGCTCACAGGAATAGTAGTGATTGACAAAAACTTTAATATTTTAATTTGGAATCATTTAGTAGAAGATTTATGGGGATTAAGATATGATGAGGTGTTGAATAAATCTTTGTTTAGTTTAGATATTAGTCTGCCTCTAGAAAAGTTGCGATCGCCTATTCTTGATATCATATCTGCTAAAACAGATTTACAAGAGATGATTATCGAAACAACAAATCGCCGAGGCCAGCAAATCAAATGTTATATTGCTCTGACTCCTTTAATTGAAAAATCAATAGAAGGAGTAGTTTTAGTTATGGCAGATATAGAGCAGGTGGAAAGCATGATTTCTGTGGAAAAAATGGCAGAAAGAAAACAAAATCAGTAATTAATTATTCAAATTTTTACTCTCCAAGGATTTTACTACTAAACGCTGATAGCGACTGTATGTAATTGTTCACAATATACCAGCTAGTCTGATAGTCTGTTTAGATGTTTGCTCAAAAATACTATCCACTAAGGAAACAGAAATATTAAGATTCATCACAGGCATTTCTTGCCAACAGGTACGACAAAACCAGTAACTATGAGAGCTACGTATATGTTTTAAGAGTAAATTAGAACAGCAGGGACAGTAATTCATATATTTATAAAATCCTTTTCATAAATTTTTTCTATTTCTATTAGTCATTTAACTAACCAAGGATAGGTAAAAATAAATTTCCTATCCTGTCTAATGTAGTTGAAGAGTGTGAGGAAGTTGTGAAGATTCTTTGAATATCACAACATTACGTAATATTTAGAAACAAAGTGATCAGATTTACTTTACATTTAGTAATATTGCGCGGATTTTACATATTTCATCTTCACAAGTTCCTCAAAATTACGTGTATATAAATAGTTATAGAAGCCCATTGATGTCCTAATTACCTTGTCCATTGCTATAAATTCAAAGCCAGAATAATCAATTAAATATTTTTCATCGGGGAATTTATCCAGGCTTCTCAATCAAAATAGTAATCAAAATATAGATTTTCAGGGACTTAAAAATATGCTGGAAATAAGAAATAATAATCAAGCAAACAATAGCCCAGCTACCAAAGAAGCAGCTTTAGTCCTACCTTTTAATGTTGTTGGTATTGCAGATATAGCCTTTGTGGGTGGAAAAAATGCCTCCTTGGGAGAGATGATACAACAGTTACAATCCAAGGGGGTAAAAGTTCCCACTGGTTTTGCAACTACGGCTTATGCTTATAGACACTTCATCACTAATGCAGGTTTAGAAACTAGACTCAGAAAGATTTTTGCAAATTTAGATGTAGAAGATGTTGAGAACTTGCGACAATGCGCTAAACAAGCTAGATCATTAATGCTGGAAACACCATTTCCCTTAGAATTACAGGAGGCGATCGCTAGATCCTATCAAGCTTTATGTCAAGAATATGGTGAAGATACAGACGTTGCAGTTCGTTCCAGTGCAACTGCAGAAGACTTACCCGATGCGAGTTTTGCCGGACAACAAGAAACCTACCTCAACGTTCACGGACTCAAAGGCGTTTTAGAATCTTGTCATAAATGCTTTGCTTCCATTTTTACAGATCGTGCTATTTCCTACCGACAACTGAGAGGTTTCGATCATTTTGAAGTTGCACTGTCAGTAGGTGTGCAAAAAATGGTACGTTCCGACCTAGCTTGTGCTGGTGTCATGTTCTCCATTGACACCGAAACCGGTTTTAAAGATGCAGCCTTAATTACAGCAGCCTATGGTTTAGGTGAAACCGTCGTTCAAGGTGCTGTAAATCCCGATGAATACTTAGTATTTAAACCTACCTTAAAACAAGGCTGTCAACCCATTCTTCAAAAACGTTTGGGAACAAAAGAAATTAAAATGGTCTATGACTTAGGTGGCACAAAATTAACAAAAAATGTCTCTGTCCTCCCCGGAGAACGTAAACAATTTGCCCTTAATAATGATGAAATTTTACAACTAGCAAACTGGGCTTGCATCATTGAAGACCATTATTCTCAAGTCCGGGGTATAAACACACCAATGGATATTGAATGGGCAAAAGATGGAAGAACTGGAGAATTATTTATAGTTCAAGCTAGACCAGAAACAGTACAATCTCAAAAATCTAAAACTGTCCTGAAAAGTTATCACCTGCAAGAAAAAAGCGAAATTCTTTTAACAGGTCGTAGCGTTGGGGAAATGATTGGCCAAGGTAAAGCTAGAGTTATTCTTGATGTCCATCAAATCAATCTATTTCAAGCAGGAGAAGTATTAGTAACTAACCGCACAGACCCTGACTGGGAACCAATTATGAAAAAAGCCAGTGCCATTGTTACTAACTCCGGCGGTAGGACTTGTCACGCGGCAATTATTGCGAGAGAAATGGGAATTCCGGCTATAGTTGGTTGTGGTAATGGGACTACGACATTACAACCTGGACAGGAAATAACTGTGAGTTGTGCTGAAGGTGAAACAGGTAAAGTTTATGCAGGTTTATTAAACTTTGAAATTCAAGAATTACCTTTAGATAATCTACCTCGTACCCGCACTAAAATTATGATGAATGTGGGTAATCCAGAGGAAGCATTAGGTTTAACAGCAATTCCCAACGATGGTGTTGGTTTAGCAAGGATGGAATTTATTATTGCTAACCACATTAAGGTGCATCCCTTAGCATTGTTACATTTTGAAGAATTAGAAGATGAATTAGCAAAATATAAGATTGCCGAATTAACAAACCAATATGAAGATAAAGCCGAATTTTTTGTTGGTAAATTAGCACAAGGTATTGGTACAATTGCCGCCGCATTTTATCCGAAACCTGTCATAGTTCGATTATCTGATTTCAAAAGTAATGAATATGCTAACCTCTTGGGTGGTAGACAATTTGAACCCAAAGAGGAAAACCCGATGATTGGTTGGCGTGGTGCTTCTCGCTACTATGACCCCCGTTACCGTGAAGGTTTTGCCTTAGAATGTGAAGCTATGAAGCGGGTACGGGAGGAAATGGGTTTAACTAATATCATCCTGATGATTCCGTTCTGTCGTACTCCCGAAGAAGGAAAGCGGGTACTTGCAGAGATGGCGAAAAATGGCTTGGTAAAAGGTGAAAATGGTTTGCAAGTCTATGTGATGTGTGAGTTACCCAGTAATGTGCTACTTGCAGATGAGTTCAGTCAAGTTTTTGATGGTTTCTCCATTGGTTCTAATGACTTGACACAGTTGACTTTGGGACTAGATCGAGATTCTGAATTAGTGGCACATTTGTTTGATGAACGCAACGAAGCGGTAAAACGAACAATTGCTAAGGCGATCGCCACTGTTCAAGAATATAATCTCAAAATCGGTATCTGCGGTCAAGCTCCTAGCGATTATCCAGAATTTGCCAGGTTTTTAGTAGAATTGGGTATTGATTCTATTAGTCTTAACCCTGATTCGGTGATTAAGACAATGTTAGAAATAGCCGCCGCTGAAGGAATTAAATAATTCCATGCTAAAGGGTCTAGTTGTTATCAACCAGACCCTACAAAAAGATTGGTTAAAACCAGAGGAAGATGCAGCATGGCAGAATTTATAAAAGGTGATATTAATATTGTTATTCTGTAATTAATTTTTAACTTACAAATCATATAACTCTTTAAACCATTTAACAAATACTTGTGCTTTGGGATTTTTGGGATTTAAAATATTATATTTGATAGCTTGATGTATTTGTCTACCTGGTTCATTTTGCCATGCTAACCAGGTGTAAATTTCTGCTTTATCAATATAAGATTCTTTGAATCCTGCACCTTTATTTTTTGCTTCTCTGACTACTTCCTGTGCATATTCCCAAAGATGTTCTCCCTGTTCTGGAATCATATAACCTAAAAATGTTTCTAACATTCCTTCTATGATATTATTTGGCATAATCCAAACACCAAATTTTTGATTATCTGGTGTATTAATAATTAACCCATTTTCTGGTATAGTTTCAGGAAGATTAGGAATATTTGGTAAACAAGCATTTCTGATACTTTGCCAACGTAAAAAAGCATCATCATCAGCATCTACCATTAAACCTAAATGTGTGCGTCCTCTAGTTTGCAATTCTGTATATATGAGATCATAAGTAATATTTTCATAACCTCCACATTCTTGAATTGATATAATTGCTTCTTCTTTTTTATTACCCCAAAAAATACCATTTTTTTCAATTAATTCTGGTATCACTCGTAAATCATCTTGACCTTCAACTAATAATTTTTTGGGTTTATCATTTTTTGCCATTGCTAACGTACCTCCAGTTCTCTTTCCGCAGCAATGACCATTTGAGATTCATTGAAAACTATACTTTTGGATTTATCTTTTTCAATTCTATGAATCCTAATACCATCATCAGTGACATTTTCTTGTTGTGCGATTTCAGCTAAACTTTTCCAACAATCGCTATTATGGGTAGTTGCAAAAACCTGGACATTTAATTTTTTCGCTGTGTCCCAAATCATTCTCCACATATCAGACATTGCAGTAAAATGTAGTCCAGTGTCAATTTCATCTACAAATAAATAACCATTTTTTACTGATACTATTGCTAGTGCAAGTCCTAATATTCGCCAAATTCCATCCCCCATACTGCCAATTGGTACACGCTTACCATCAGAAAGAAGGACAAGAAAACCACCGCGTGAACCCAAAGAATACCTTAATTTGTGAGAACTAATAGGAGCTATACGTTTAATTTTTGAGTCTATTTTATTTAATGCTTCGGCTACAATTTTTTCTTCAGGTGTTAAGACTAATTGATCAAATAAATCAATCATTTTCTCTATGGTTAAAGAAGATGATCTAACAAATTGTGTTTTCGGTATTATACTTGCGCTTAAACTTTTTCTATGACGGAACATCATAATAGAGTCAATAGAAAGTCCACCATCAGGTGATATGTATAATAAAAACTTGTCTGGTGGTAGCTCATTTTGATTCCATTCAATAATAAAACCAAGTTTTTTAAGATTATCAAAATCTTCATTATTTGAACTAACATTTTCTTCGGAAATCTTAGTTTCCTTATAACGAAAATTGGTATTATTTGCAGGTAGCATTGCTATTAGTATATTAAGTTTTTCTTGATTATTATTAGCTGATATAGAAAGTTTACTACCAGGTTTTATCTCATGATCATAAAAAATGTGACGAATATCAAGTTGATGCTCTCCTTTACCATCATCATCCCAAAAATCTTCACCCCGATTAGTTATAATTTCCGTAAGTTGATCAAGATCATTTCGTGAACATAAAAGCTGCACTGCTTCTAATATAGAAGTTTTTCCGCTATTATTTTCACCAACCAGTAAGTTAATTCTACCTAGTTGTTGAAGTTCAAAAGATTTAAAACCTCGGAAATTCTCTATTTTTATGCTTGTAAACATAATTTTTAAGATGAAGACAACAGATAAATAATGAGAATATGTTTATTATAACATTCAAATCCCCGACTTATTAAAGAAGTTGGGAATATTAGAGGGAGCAATTAATCTATAACATTAGCATTAATATCTACATAATCTTCTATTGCTTGTTCTAAAAGTTTAGTTTCAGCAGTAGAAAATGGTCAACATTATCCAGTATTTTTACAATTTTTCCATAATGTAATTCATTAAATAAAGTCTCCTTAGAATATACATGGTTTTTAAATATCCAAAAGCCTTTTTGTTCATAAATCATCAATCTTATCCTTTTTATTTCTCTGTCTATTTTTGTGAATGCTCCTCTAAGAATAGTTTTTTGCTCAAATGAATATTTTTGATATTCATTGATTTTTTGTATTACTATCATGACCAGAGTTCTCCAGTGAGTTTTTTAATACTTAGGTTGTATCATAATAATGTAGAAGTTCATGTATATGTAATTAAATTTAACACACAACCTCTGTGTTACTGCTGGTTCTCTAAACAGAATAAATCACTCATTACGCTATGATAGTAAACAATGAAAGTTAAAGAAGTTCTCAAAATCCTAGAAGAAGATGGTTGGTATATAGATCGCATTAGAGGTAGTCACCGTATCCTCAAACATCCGATTAAATCGGGTATTGTTGTAGTAGCGGGTAAACTTAGTAAAGACTTAGCAGAAGGAACTCGAAAGAGTATTTTTTCCCAAGCACAACTGGAGGACAAATAATGAACAATTATGCAGTAGTCTATGAATGGGCGGGTAGTAATTATTCTGCTTATGTTCCAGACTTACCGGGATGTGTTGCTTGTGGTGATACCCTACAAGAAACAGAAGAACTCATTAAAGAAGCGATAGAATTGTATTTGGAAGTATTAAAAGAAGATGGAAAACCTATACCCAAACCTTCTACAAAAGTTGGTCAAGTTGCAGTGACAATATAAACTCAAATCCCCGACTTCTTTAAAAAAAATCGGGGATCTAAATCCTATTTCAACCCTGCTAATAAATCATTTTTCGCAGTTTCCAAAGCTTGCGGTAACTTACTAGCATCCCTTCCCCCAGCTTGCGCGAGATTGGGTTTTCCACCACCACCACCACCACAAATTTTCGCTACATTTCCTACAAATTTACCCGCTTGAATTCCTTTTTTATTCACCTCAGAACTAAAAGCAGCAACAATACTTACCTTACCCTCTTCAGGAATTGAACCTAAAACCACAGCACCATTACCAATTTTTTGCAGCAGTCTTTCCGCAGCAGCTTTTAATGATTCTGCATCCACATCTTCCATCTGTGCAACTATAATTTTATGTTCTCCGATGGTTTCTGTTGTTGATAATAAACTGTCAGATTTAACTATTGCTAATTCTGATTTTAAATTCTCAATTTCCTTGTCTCTGTTGCGAAGTTCAGTTTGTAAAATTGTGATTCTTTCTGGTATTTCTTCGGGTTTGATTTTAAAGCGGAAACACAAATCTTTAGTTACTTGATCTCGCACGTTCAAATAATCTAAAACCGCAGCACCGGAAACTGCTTCTATTCTTCTTACTCCCGCAGAACCACCCGCTTCTGAGATGATTTTGAAAACTCCTATTTCTCCGGTATTATTAACGTGAGTTCCCCCGCATAATTCCATCGAAACACCAGGGAAATCTATAACTCTAACTTCATCACCATATTTTTCCCCAAACATTGCCACTGCACCTTTAGCTTTTGCTTCTGCTATCGGTAACACCTCAATATTTGCGGAATGTGCTTCCGAAATCCAGGTATTTACTAAGTCTTCAACCTGTTGAACTTCTTCCACAGTTAACGCATGGGGAGCATTAAAATCAAACCGCAATCTATCAAAAGAAACTAATGATCCAGCTTGGGAAATGCTTTCATCAACTACTTTCTTTAATGCTGCTTGTAATAAGTGGGTTGCTGTGTGGTTAGCTTGAGCGCGACGACGACAAGCGGTGTCAATTTGAGCGGTAATATTATCACCGATTCTAATTGTACCACGTTCTATTTTTCCCAAGTGAATAAAGAAATCAGATTCTTTTTTCACATCTTCAATTCTGATTAAAATTCCATCACCGGAAATATAACCTTTATCTCCAATTTGTCCACCAGATTCCGCATAAAATGGGGTTTTATCCAGAACAATTTGTACTTCTGTTCCTGCTTCCGCTTCTTCTTGGGAAATACCATTAACTAACAATACTTCAACTTTTGCTGTTGCTTGGTTTTGGGTATATCCTAAAAATTCGGTAGAGTGGATATGTTCTGCTAATTTATCTAATGAACCTTGGACAGTTAAATCAATGGTTTGGTGTGCTGCTTTTGCACGTTCTATTTGTTTTTGCATTTCCACATTAAAACCATCAATATCAACAGTTAGTTGATTTTCTTCGGCAATTTCTTGAGTTAATTCTAATGGGAAACCAAAGGTATCATATAAGGTAAAAGCACTTTCACCGCTAATTACATTTTGACCTTTTTGTTTAACTTCGGTGATAACTTCTGTTAATAGTTTTTCACCGTTATCTAAGGTTTTTAAGAAGTTGGCTTCTTCTCTAGCTAATTCTGCTTTAATTGCGGTTTCTCTTTCTCTTAAATTCGGATAAACTGATTCAGATAAAGAAATTGCTGTTTCTGCAACTTGGTTAATAAATGCACCGGAAATTCCGATTAATCTTCCATGTCTCACAACACGACGAATTAATCTTCTTAAAACGTAACCTCTACCCACATTAGAAGCACGAATTTGATCTGCAATCATGTGTACAACAGAACGAACATGATCACCAATGACTTTTAATGAAACTTTGGTTTTTTCATCACTTTGATGATAGTCAATGTTAGCAATTTTCGCCGCAGTTTCAATAATCGGAAAAATCAAATCTGTTTCATAATTATTAGGAACTTTTTGGAGAATTTGCGCCATTCTCTCTAAACCCATTCCTGTATCTATGTTCTTATTTTGTAATGGGGTGAGATTTCCTTCTGCGTCCCGATTATATTGCATAAATACCAAGTTATAAAACTCGATAAATCGGGTATCATCTTCTAAATCAATGTGATCATCTCCTAATTCTGGGTGAAAATCATAATAAATTTCTGAACAAGGACCGCAGGGACCAGTGGGACCAGAAACCCAGAAATTATCATCTGCACCCATGCGTTTAATGCGTTTTTCATTCACACCAATTTTATCTTTCCAGATGTTAAATGCTTCGTCGTCTTCTTCAAATACACTAACTACTAAACGTTCGGGAGGTAAACGAAAAACTTGGGTAGAAATTTCCCAACCCCAGGCGATCGCTTGTGCTTTAAAATAATCACCAAAGCTAAAATTACCCAACATCTCAAAAAATGTATGGTGGCGTTTTGTCCGTCCCACATTTTCGATATCATTGGTACGGATACACTTTTGAGAAGTGGTAGCGCGTTTAAATTCCGGTGTGCGCTGTCCTAAAAATATGGGTTTAAATGGTAGCATCCCTGCAATGGTTAGCAGTACGGTGGGATCTTCCGGTACGAGGGAAGCACTAGGGAGGGGTTGGTGTCCTCGTTGGGTGTAGAAGTCAAGGAATAAAGCGCGAATATCGTTACCGCTAAGATACTGGGGAGTTGAAGACATGAGTGTTTAAGAAATCGAATTTAATTTAAGTTAGGATAATTTGCCAAAAGCAATATTACTATTTATAACTTATGAAAGTAAATGATAAATATATCTCACTCAATTTATTAAATCAATAAAGATTAAATGAATTTAACAACTAGGATGTTGGTTATTATATTACCAATTTTGAATGAATATCTTTAACCAAGATTTGAGTGTGATAGCGCGTCGTTTAACTGTTATTTCTGAAAGTTTTGGACATACTTCTAACAAGAATTGAGTTGCACTCTCAGGTTGAATCTCTGAAAGATCATTTGCATTTTGCCAATTAAACCATGCTGACCCAACATTTGATGATATAAATTGGTAAGCTAGAAATCTCATTTTCGATTCATTTTGTAAACGATTAAGCATATAACAAATTTTTGTTGGTTGAATACGCTCATTTGCAATTCCCAGGATTTCTACTGCTCTTCGATAATACGAATATTGTCTTTCATGCAGTGCATCTATTTCCAAAAATTTTTGTCTAACTGTTGATGGAGATGATGGATACTGAATTAATAGAGATGCAAAATCTATAACTCTTTCTAGATTATCAGCTTGGGGAATATCACGAGATAGAACTCTAATATTCTGCTGCACAGATTCTTCCACTTTGGGAATATCTTCCGTAGATATAGAATTAACAAAATATAGCTCTGGATTCTTGCTAGAAACTGCTAAATTGACTCGAAGTTCGTTTTCTTTAAGTTTTGCTACACAATCTTGCCAGCTATCAATAATAGATGAATCAATTTCATTTTTTGCGTCTTCTACTGAAGAAAGAGATTTGATTGTGTTTGCAAGTAAATTTGATTGATTATCACTTATATTAAGATGGAGAATTATTGTCCATGATCCTGGAATTGCTTGTGCTGGTGTAAAAGTGGGAAGTTTGGTTATTTTTTCAAAAGTCACATCTGCAATTTCTTGAAATAATGTTTCTAAATTGTCAACTGCATTGGCAAGAATTGACCAAGACTTATTTTCTTCAGGATTATCAATACTCACAGCAATTGATAAACTATCACTATTAAAAACTGTTCCTAAAGCTGCAAGACTTGAGGTAATTAGTCGAGATATATTGTCTTTTACTTGATAATAAATTGCGCCTTGATCAAAATTTAAAATTGCAGAACTATATATTTTTTTAAGTAAATTACTAGCTTCTGACCAAATACGTTGATCTGAGTATTGATTATCTTGCTTTTGCCCTGCTATTCTTAAAAATGTCTCTACTCCTTCAGTCCATTCATCTTTGATATCTTCATCATCTACTCTATCTAGCACTAACTGAATTAAAGATTCAAACTGTTTAATTTGTTTCCTTGTCCGAGGAGCTTTTGCATAATTTTCTCCCGAGGTAGAGATAAAATCCACCGTTTGTTCAGAAATAAGAGGATTTTCTTCAGCAAGGCTAACCATTAAAAAAGAGTCTAGTGCAGGACTTAATAGTGCAAAGATAGGTAATTCCCAGTTGTTAACACAAGAAATAAGCCCAATAATACTAATTCTTAATGGACTATCAGCAGTTATGTTATGTCGAGATAATATTGATGCTAGAAATAACCAAATTACATCATTGTTGATTTCTTCTATATCTGTTTTAAGAATTTCACGTCCCAAAACGCCCAAACCTATTTCTACAACTTGCTGTGATCCTAGTGTAAGCAAGGTAGCAAAGTCTCTAACAGTTGCATCTACTTTTTTAAAATTAACAGATATGTTGGCAACCTCTTCTCTCGCTCCGTCGCAATCGCCAGAGTCTAAAAATTGCTGTACTTTAGTGAGAGTAGTTGTCATTCTGCTTTTTGTGTAGGAATAAAAGTAATACCGCTGCGAATTTCAATGTCAACACGAGCATTGTTAACTGTACGCTTAGGATCTTGAAATGATGGAGGTTGGGACTCAGGTCCGACACCACCTTGTTTACTGGCATTCTTAACGAAACGTCTAGCTTTATCAAAAGCCTTTTTTCGTTGTGCCTTTTGAGAGTTGCTACATTCTCTTTCAATCTTAGCAAGAAATGATAATCCCTCTTCATCAGTAACAGGTTTTTCTTCTGCCCAAGAATGGCTGTAGCCTCCTTTCTCTTTTATATCATCTCCTTGAGCTTGTACTCTTCCACGGTAAGGTGCTTGGGAATTGGACATATTAAAAACCTGAAACCTGGCTAATAGACTGTTATAAATCTTACCATAAATACATATATATAAGCATACACGATAACTTGATCTACAACTATTATTAGAATTAGAAGCCATTATTTTGAGAGCTACTGAACCTCCCTATAACGTTCAAATACCAAGCGAGTAATAAAATTATGCAAGTAGAAATATTAGAAAAACTTTCTCCTGCTGATGCAGCTATCATTTTAGAACGTTTACCAGAAAGAATTAGAACTGCTTTAATTAACCATGCAACAGAAATTGAATATCCTATTGAAGCTGTTCTTGAAATGGCTATAGCTAGTTTTTTGGATACAGAAGCTTTGGGTTTTGCAGATTGTAAACCAGGAAGAGGACAATAAAAAGTGTAATGTCTAAGATCACCCGACTTCTTGATTCAGTCATCTTCATAAATAATGATTTCTTTATAAAAGTCGGGGATCTGAATTTGGAATTTTTAATCTATCTCAGGTTCAACACCTAAAGCACGCAATTGGGCAATTAATTTTTCTGTCTTTTGTCTCTCCTGTTCTGCACGTTGTCTTTCTTGATCTGCACGTTGTCTTTCAAATTCTGTGGGAGTTAATACCCAATTTCCATCCTTATCATACCATCGTAAACAAGGCATATTCACATTTTTATAACTCCCTTCCCAAACTCCTAAACCTAATTCTATGCTGGGTATCCAAAACCGATTATCTGTTAAAGTGATTTCGGTATAGCGATTCTCTTTCAGAGACACTTCGTGAACGCCATTTAATTGAAACATCCTAAAATCAGATTGATAAGGATAAAAAATTGCATAATAAGGTACTCTTAAAATCTGCTCATAAATTTCCCATTTACCAGGCGGTTTTTCCACATCTCGCAATGTTTGACCTAAGTCTTCTTTTTCTGTTCCCGGTGATAATAATTCTACCACAATGTAAGGATTAACTGCTTCTTGCCAAACCACATAACTTAATCTTAAATCCTTATTATCACCATACAAATAAGGAACACCTAAAATCGCAAACCAATCAGGACGTTTATACCACAATGGATGACGAGAATCATAATACAAATTCATGTCACTACCAGTAAATATTTCTTCACTAGAATAGTGAGGAGGAAGAAATGTATCTCCTAATAATTGTGGTTGTAATAAATGAAATTGATCTGGCAAACCCTTCTCTTCTGGATCTTCACTCGGTAGATCATACATTGTGGGTAATGTTTCTTTGGGGGAAAGTGGCGGATCTGTTTGATACATTTTCAATCATCCTCCAAAATACAATTTCTATTTTAATTTCTATTTCTATGATTTAGCAATCTCACCAATTAATTGTTTACAATCTTCCACATCTACCCCTTTTCTCATTGCATCTACTAAACTTTGATATTTCTCCCAATTTTCCTGGATTAAATTTTTAGCTTGCAGTAAATGAAATCTCTGTTTCTGCTCAAAAACTTTTTCTTCAAAACCTAAAGCTGTTAAAAATTGATTTAACCTGGCTTTATCATCTCCACCACCTTCCGCAGATTTAAAAACTAACATTTCTGCGGCTATTCCTGCCATCCAAATATTAGAATATCTTTCTACCATTGAAACCCCAATTTTTCCACGTTCTAACTGTTTAGCAATTTCACTATCTTCTAATATTACTCCCCCTTGTCCTGGTTGTCCGTTTCTCCATGCTTCCCAAGCACTTAAAGTATAACCATTAACATTAATTCCTAATAAATGAGCTACTAAAAAATGTCCTGCCTCATGATGTATAATGCGTTCTTTATATTCTGGAGAAAGTCGCGCTAACCAATCTAAAACTATCGTTCCTCCCTTACCTTGAAAACTGAAATTATCTAAAGTGGCAATTCCTAAAAAGCCGATAATAGTTAAAGCGGGGATAGTGGGAGAAAGATTAATTAAAGGTCCCAACAAAGTAGAAAGAGTCATCAAAAAAACAGAAATGGCAATAAGATTGATAGCGGTTTGATTCATGGTTGATTTTTAAAAGAATTTGTTTAAATTTAAAAAAATGGCTATAATCAAATTATACCACATCCTCTAAATAATTAAATCAACATTATGCAATCTGCCTTAAATATTTTGACTGTTGAACAATACCTAGAAGCAGAACAGTATAGCGATATCCGCCATGAATATGTAGCCGGACAAGTTTTTGCAATGGTAGGAGCTAGTGAAGAACATAACCTCATTGCTACTAATATCATTGCAATTTTTCGTCCTCACTTGCGTGGAAGTTCCTGTCGTGCTTTTGTATCAGATATGAAAGTCAAAATAAAAGTCAAAAATGCTGACATTTTCTATTATCCTGATATTATGGTTACTTGTAATCCTGAAGATAAAGCCAAATATTTTAAAACTCAGCCCAGTTTAATTATAGAAGTTTTATCTAATTCCACAGCAACCATAGATAAACGAGAAAAAAGAATCAATTATCAAACCATAGACAGCTTACAAGAATATGTTTTAATTTACCAAAATGAAATCAAAATAGAAGTTTTCAGAAAGGATAATCAAGGAAATTGGTTAATGGAAATATTAGGAGAAAACGACAAACTATATTTACATTCAGTAGACTTAACATTAACAATGGCAGATATTTATGAAGATGTCAGAGAAATTAAAAATTAAAAATCAAAACATTACAAATTCACATTCAATAGAATCATCTGCGTCTATCTGTGTATATCTGCGTTCAACCATCCCAGTCAACTGAACATATCTTTCCTAAAACCTAAAATCCCACAAATACTTACAATATATAAAGTCAAGCTATCATCATAAAAATCATGGGCATATTTGGATTTGGTAAAAAACTGGAAATACCTACACCAGAACAAGCACTACCAGGACGCACACAACAGATGCCAGTACCCGCATCACACTTTGTCAACAGCAACCCGTTAAAACCCCCCTTTCCCGACGGTATGGAAACCGCTATGTTTGGTTTAGGCTGCTTTTGGGGTGCAGAACGCAAATTCTGGCAACAAAACGGAGTTTACAGCACTTCCGTAGGTTATGCGGCTGGTTATACACCGAACCCCACCTACAGAGAAGTTTGCACTGGGATGACAGGCCATAATGAAGTGGTATTTGTAGTATTTGATCCCCAAGTTATCACTTATTCCCAACTGTTAAAAGTCTTCTGGGAAAGCCATAACCCCACCCAAGGAATGCGTCAAGGTAATGACAGCGGTACTCAATACCGTTCGGGAATTTACGTATATTCCCCAGAACAAAAGCAACTTGCAGAAGCTTCTAAAAATGCTTTTCAAGCAGCTTTAAATGAGGCTGGTTATGGCAAAATTACCACCGAGATTTTAGATGCACCTGAGTTTTATTATGCTGAAGATTACCATCAACAGTATTTAGCTAAAAACCCCGGTGGTTATTGTGGTTTAGGTGGTACTAACGTTGCTTGTCCTGTGGGTGTGTTTGAAACCGCATTACCTCAAGGTGGAAATTAGAAATAGTAGGATTTTTTAAATAATTCTGATTATTAATAGTAGGGTTTTAGAATTGCTAAAACCCTACAATAAGGCGCGCCAATTATAACAACAGCCAAGATAATTAGAACATCAATAGATGATGAAATTTAAACACAAACAGACTTTCAACTAATTAAAATATAAGACCTAGTAAAGATGTCAGGGAATAAATCCAAAATATAATACTCATTGGTGCGCCAATCATAATACCACCTATAGCCCAACCTCGTTGATGATTTTTAAATTGTTCAATATTGCGCCAACGTCTACTTTTCCAAGCCCATTCATTACCTTTAAAACCCAATATAATCGCCATTATAAATCCAAAAATAGGCACAAAACAAACTAAACCAACCCAAACCTTATTAGTCCATAACCACAAACAAGGCATTAAAAATGCTCCCCAATTCCAACCTAAAATGTCATTTGGAACTTTTGCATATTTATTAAACATTCCACATCCAGAATTGTTAATGACATCTTTAATATCTAAGTGTTCAACTTCTCTGTTTTGAAAATATATTTCCCCAGATTTGAGAGCATTTAGGGCTTGATTTGCATCACTAAAACGTTGTTCTGGTAATGGTGCTGTTACCTTTTTTAACCAGTTTTCAAAAGATAAACTTAAACTTACATAATCTGTAAATTGTATTTTAAAATCTGTTTGTGGTAAATCTGCTGGACAAATCCCAGTTAATAAATGAATTAATGTTGCACCTAAAGCATATAAATCTGATGCAGGAACTGCGCGGCCGCCAAATTGTTCTATCGGTGCATAACCATAAGTACCAACAACGGTAAAAGTCACTCCTTCTTTTGCTGCTTTATCTTGCACTGCACCAAAATCAACTAAATAAATTTGGTTATCTTCTCCCCAAATTAAATTACTCGGTTTAATATCTCGATGTAAAACTCCTGGTTTTAATTCATGTAAATAAGTCAGAATCTCTAAAACTTGAATAGCAATTGTTCTAGAATTATTTTCTACAAATCTTCCTTCATCATTCAGTTTGTCTTTGAGTGATTTACCAGGGATATATTCTTGGACTAAACCAAACCACAAATTGCGATCATCAATACAAAAATAATCAATATATTTAGGTATAAAGGGATGATTGAGTTGTTTTAAAATCTGTCCTTCTCTTTCAAATAATTTTAGATCATCCCATTGCACAGCGCCACCAAAAGCCAGAAGCTTTACAACCACTAAAGCATTTTTCTCATCTATGGTTTGTAAATCTTTAGCTAACCAAGTCTGACGAATGCCATTACTACCTAGTTGACGTTGGATTTGATAACGATTTTGTAATAGTTCTTCTGCTTGCAGCATTTAGCACCTGCTGGAGATTTATACTAAGTTTATTCCCTTACTATCTTAGGATACTCAATAAACCCAGAACCTGTAAAGGGGAAAATTAATACGTGACCATAAATACTTAATTACAAATTATGAATTACTTCTGAATTCCCTGTAATAAATAAGTGATCATTTCTCCTTTGCCTTTAATTTTTATCAAACCACGGGTTTCTAAAATATACTTTTCTTTTAACAAATGATAACAGTTTTCACTTACCTGAATACAACCTGGTATACCGTGAGATTCCATTCTACTAGCAGTATTGACTGTATCACCCCATAAATCATAAGCAAATTTTTTTAATCCGATTACACCTGCAACTACTGGCCCTGTACTAATGCCAATTCTAATTCTAAATGATTGATTTTGTTCTTGGTTAAATTTAGCGATTGATTGCTGCATATCTAAAGCCATATCTGCTATAGCTGTAGCGTGATCACTGCGATGTTTTGGTAAACCTGCAACGGCCATATAAGCATCACCAATAGTTTTGATTTTTTCTACTCCATGTAGTTCTGCTAGTTCATCAAATAAACAAAAAATTTCATTTAATAATTCTACTAGTTGTGATGGAGGAGTATGGCTAGAAAGTTCTGTGAATCCCACAATATCCGCAAATAAAACTGTGACTTCTAAAAAGCTATCAGCTATGGTTGTGGGTTGTAGTTTTAATTGATCTGCTATGACTTGGGGTAAGATATTTAATAGTAATTTCTCTGATTGTTGTTGTGCTATTTGTAATTTTTGTGTAGCTCTAAATTCCTTTTTCTTCAATTTTTCATACAAATAAACAGAAAATATACAAATTACTCCTGTCCAAAATAAGTAAATCCCATTTTCTATATAAAAATATGGTTTGTTTCTAAACGTAGGATTGTAGATTATGTATAATGCTAAATAACATACTAAAGTACCCACTTGGGATATTAAATGATAACGCCATAGAACAGGAATCATTGTTGCTTGGGTAATAAATACCAAGTTCCAAATATTATAAAATGGTTCTACGAAATTAAATAAAACTGCTGTATAAATTTGGATGACACAAGTAACAGCCCAGGATAAGTTTAAAAACAAAATTTGTGGATACTTATTACCTAATTTAGTTTTACATAGTACCCAACAAAGAAAAATTAAAGCCTCTATTAATAAACCGATTTTTAAAGCATTAAACTTACCATTTAAAGGTTGATTATTCCAAACAAAAAAAGCAGTTAATGTTAAACCCACAATCAACATAATTTTTGTTTGTAATTGCAACCGCTTGAGTATAAAACGTCGCCTTTGTTCTTTGTAGGATTCAACTTGAGTTACATCTATTTCTAAATCCGAGATTTGGGAAGTTAATAGTGCCTCTATTTGATTTATACCAATATCTTTTCTATAATTCATATCATGTTCTTTTTAATACTTTTTAAACCTGTGAGCGCAGACAAAAGGCAAAAATTATGATAAGTGATTAGCCGGACATGATATCATAATTGTTCTGGATTATAAGTAGTCATAGAAATCAGCATTCGGCTTTTTAAGGCTTATATCTGATTAGGATTTAAGTTTTCAACTTGTTTGAATTACCCTGATAATAATTACTATAAACGTGGATAGTTGGGAGACAACCTCACATGGGTCGCAACCCTACTTTAACTTTTGATCGTGGTACGTTAATTTTACACCCTCCCCCACGCTGTAAAGCTTGGATAGACTTTGCAACATGGGATGATAGAATTGAAAAGTTTCGCATTCCTGCTATTAAGTACCGTGAATTAGTAGAAGCACTGCAAGGGGAAGAAACTTATTTTGTAGATGAGGCTAAGGAATTTTCTCCTTTGGAGTTAGTCCCTAGTCTAGAAATGACTCCATACCCCCATCAAACCGAGGCTTTAGCGGCTTGGAAGTTGGCAGGTAGGCAGGGGGTTGTGGTGTTACCTACGGCGGCGGGGAAGACGTATTTAGCACAGATGGCTATGCAAGCTACACCCCGGACGACGTTAATTGTTGTGCCAACTTTGGATTTGATGCACCAGTGGTATGCACATCTGACAGCGGCTTTTCCTGATGCGGAGTTGGGTTTGTTGGGGGGTGGTTCACGGGATAGAACCCCGATTTTGGTAGCAACCTATGATAGTGCGGCTATTCATGCGGAAAGTTTGGGTAGTAAGTATGCGCTGGTAATTTTTGATGAATGTCACCATTTACCTACAGATTTTAACCGAGTAATTGCGGAATATGCGATCGCCCCCTATCGTTTGGGACTTTCTGCAACACCGGAAAGAACGGATGGTAAACATACTGATTTAGATATTCTTATCGGTAAAGAAGTTTATCGGCAGCGTGCGGAAGATTTGGCGGGTAAGGCTTTAGCATCTCATCAAATTGTGCAAATAAAGGTGAAATTATCGCAGTTAGAACGAGAAAAATACAATCAGTTAATTCAAACTCGCAATGATTTTTTAAAGCAATCTCGCATTTCTTTGGGTAGTTTACAAGGTTGGCAGACTTTTGTACAAATGAGTGCGCGATCGCAAAATGGACGCAGAGCAATGTTAGCACATCGGCAAGCTAAAGAAATCGCTCTGGGGACTGATGGTAAGTTAAGAATTTTAATGGATTTATTAGCTGAACATTTCCCAGAAAGGATATTGATTTTTACTGCTGACAATGCTACTGTTTATCGCATTTCTCAAGATTTATTAATCCCGGCAATTACTCACCAAACTCCTGTGAAGGAAAGGCATGAAATTTTAACTAATTTTAAGGAAGGAATTTATAATACTTTGGTTGCTTCTCATGTTTTAAATGAGGGGGTTGATGTTCCTGCTGCTTCTATCGCTATTATTCTTTCTGGTACTGGTTCAGCTAGGGAATATATTCAGCGTTTGGGTAGGGTTTTAAGAAAGGGAAATGTGGAAAATAAACAAGCGATTTTATATGAAGTAATTGCCGAAGATACCAGTGAGGAGGGAACTTCAGCCAGGAGAAGAGGTTTAAGAGGGAATGAACCACAGAAACGAGAAGAACACGAAGGTAAGAATGATCACAAAGAAGAGAAAAAGAAGGTAAGAAAGGGGAATTTAAAAGTTGTTTATGGAGGTAAGGAAGAAAGAACTGCTAAAGCTGCTGAACAGTTAGAAATTAAGTATTCCACTAATAAAGATAAGAAGAAAGATGTTGACAACGGAGTTACTGATTCATCGTCAAAACGGAGAAGAAATCATCCCGAAGAGACTGAAACTTGATCAAAAACATTTGGGTTTAGCTAGTGATTTAATTGGCTTTTTTACGGATGCTGTGGGTAAGTCTCAAGGGGTTTTAGAAAAGCAATTAGCTGATTTTGAAGGAGATTCTACTGATTATCGCATGAAGCGGGGTTTAGCTTATATTTTAAAAAGTGGTTTTTGCACTTTTGAAGTTGTTAGTCCCCTTGAACCATCAATGTTACGAGAACGGGTATTTTCTTTATCTGCAAAGTCTGTCCCTAGTCGGGAAGAAACAGATGCAGTTTTAGATAAAATTGCCAATCAATTAAGTCAGGAATTACAGCGGGAAGTTTTACCAATTCATGTTCATGATGGTTTATATGCTGACATATCGGAAAATAAAATTTTAACTAATTTTGATGCTCCTAAACCAGAAGATTTATTACATCGTTATAATTTGTCTCAGGTGCAAGGGGTGTTTTATAAAGCTACTCAATTAATATTAAACGCCCATCGTAATGTACCAGGAGAATATAAATTATTATTCCGTTATTTAAAGTTATTTCAATTAATGGCTTATATTGAAGGTGATGCAGATCATGGTTTTACTATTAGTATAGATGGTCCCACCAGTTTATTTAATCCTAGCACTCGTTATGGACTGGCGATCGCTAAATTAATTCCTGCCTTACTTCATGTCACCAAATGGAGTTTAGCAGCAACTTTACAAACCAAAGACTTCTACACAAACGAATGGAAAATAGGCAGATTTACCCTTAATTCTGAATGTGGTTTAGTCTCCCACTATCCCAAAGGTAAACCCTATGACAGTATGATAGAACAATCTTTTGCTGATAAATGGGATAAATTAAAAAGCGGTTGGATATTAGAAAGAGAAGTAGATTTAATTCCCATTCCTGGAAGTGTGATGATACCCGATTTTCGCTTAGTCCATCCTGATGGTAGAACCTTTTTATTAGAAATAGTTGGCTATTGGCGACCAGAATATTTACAAAAGAAATTTTCTCAAGTCCGTCGTGCTAATTGTGATAACTTAATCTTAGCGATTTCCGAAAGATTGAACCTAGAAAAAGCCGGAGTAAAACTAGATAACGTTCCCGCTAGAATTATTTGGTTTAAAGAAAAATTATTACCAAAATCAGTTTTAGCTGTATTGGGTGATGACTAACATTGATTTTTCAAACTACACCAAATCTATGAATCTTTTACTTCTTTGTTAATCCGTGTAATTTATGATTAATTTATTCTATGAATTGGGGCATTTTTAAAAATTAGGGTGCGCTAGATTAGTAGTGTAACGCACCAGAATAACCAGAAAATTAAGATTGATTTTCAATAGTTAAACTATCATTCAGTAACTGTTGGAATTCTGCCAAACAATTGACACTAATACTAGGTAAAAGTAGATTTTCTAAAACAGACATATCATCAATTTCATTAATAGTTGTAACCATCTCATCAGGTAAACCATCAAAACGATTTTGCAGAATTTTCAGAATATCTTGTTTGCGAGTTTCTTTAGCTCCTTTTTGTTGGTCTTTTTCCAGAGCCATTTCTTCTATTGTGCTTAAAAAAGGCATATTTCTCTCCTTTTCGTATTGGTTCAATTTATCGTTAAAGTCCAATTGTAGTTTCGGTGGTAGGGTCATCATTTTATCAATGAATTTCCCTAAGTTAATAATATCGAATTTAGTTAAGCCTCTTTCATATAAACCTCTAACTAAATTCCATTTCCATTGTTCTCTTTGGGTTAAATTACTGGTTGTAGCTTTGGTTCTTAAATGAGCCATTACTACTGTCGCAAAGAGATTATTACTCTCTTCTAATTCCTCCCATTGATAATCTAAGAGTTTCAGGATACTAAAATCTATTTTAACTTGACTTTCGCCGATTCCATACCCATAAGAGTTTGGTCGCCAAGTTTTACTCTCATCTTGTTGATAGAGATGCGGGTAAAAGAAGGTTAAAAAATCTTCAAAATATTCTGTGATTGCTTCTTTCCATGTCTCATCATAATTAGCTGTAATTTCAGTCATTCACCACCTGAAGAAAATTAACTGCGTAGCTGACAGCAGTTACCAAAACTGTAACGGCCATCAAATTTGATACTACTTACTACTATTCTAGTGAAATACAAAAGCACAAACATTACCGTAGAAGTGAGGATTTAGTCATGTCTTACCCAATACCCTCGAAAATGTGGCAACGCGTAAGTGTCATCATCCTGCTATTGTTAATCCCGTCCGCAGGAATAGCCATTTTACGTCAATCTCTAACCTTTGCAGTTCCCGCAACTCAAACCACCCCAGTTAACCCCATACCTCCTAAACATCCTGACTACCAAGCACTGCAAACATTAGTAAAAAACTATAGTTGTCTGGTTTCAGTTCCTAACTTTGACAAACTTCCTATCAACCGGACAGAATTTGCCACCATTCTCAACGCTTGTGTAACCCAAATTAATCAACTATCAGCCATTGATTCTAATATAATCAATGAAGCAGATCAAAAAACCTTAGAACGCTTACAAAAAGAATTTGCATCAGAGTTAGCAACCCTAAAAAATCCCAAAGAAGAATTAGCTGCTAAAAGTGATATTGTGTCCGCTGAAACTATGAGACAAAGGGGAGGAATTACAACGAGAAATGCTCAACCTTTATCCATAATGCCTCTAAATGCACCTGCACCTATGATGGCTAAACCAGGACGTTCTAATATTCCTAATAGAAATTATAAAAAAGTTGCCGCTGAACCAGAAGTAAGAGAAAGATTTAATACAGAAAACTATAACAGAATTGATGATAATCCTTTTCATCGAGTAAACAATGAACCCCTGTCTACTTTTTCTATTGATGTAGATACAGCATCCTATAGTAATGTCAGAAGGTTTATTAACCAAGGACAATTACCACCAAAAGATGCAGTCAGAATTGAAGAATTAATTAATTACTTCAGTTATGATTATCCCCAACCCAAGGGAAATCAACCTTTTTCTGTCACCACCGAAGTAACTACAGCACCTTGGAATTCTCAACATCAATTAGTCCAAGTCGGTTTACAAGGTAAAAGTTTAGAAACTAAAAATTTACCACCTAGTAATCTAGTATTTTTAATTGATGTTTCCGGTTCTATGGGTCAACCAAATAAATTACCTCTAGTCCAACAATCTTTAAAATTATTAGTTAATAAACTAAGTCCACAAGATAAAGTTAGTTTAGTAGTTTATGCGGGTAATGCAGGTTTAGTTTTACCTCCTACTTCTGGCAATGAAAAAGCCAAAATTATCGCCGCTATTGACCGTTTACAAGCTGGAGGTTCTACCGCTGGTGGTGAAGGTATTGAATTAGCTTATAGAATTGCCAAACAGAACTTACTCAAATCAGGAAATAATCGCGTTATTTTAGCCACAGATGGAGATTTTAATGTTGGTGTTTCCAGTGATGCAGAATTAACCAGATTAATTGAACAGAAACGAGAACAAGGAATTTTCCTGACAGTTTTAGGTGTTGGAACTGGTAACTATAAAGATGGAAAAATGGAACAATTAGCTAATAAAGGTAATGGTAATTATGCTTATATTGATACCTTATCTGAAGCTAGAAAAGTCTTAGTTTATGATATTCGTGGTACTTTATTTACTATCGCCAAAGATGTAAAAATTCAGGTAGAATTTAATCCTAGTAAAGTTCAAGGATATCGTTTAATTGGTTATGAAAACCGCCTCTTAAAAAATCAAGATTTTAATGATGATAAAAAAGATGCAGGAGAAATTGGTTCTGGTCATTCTGTAACTGCATTGTATGAAGTGATTCCTGCGGGGATTGAAAGTAATGTGAAATTACCAAATGTAGATCCTTTACGTTATCAAAATGTGAATACTACAAGTGCAAATAATGATGAAGTCATGTTAGTAAAATTACGTTATAAATCACCCCAAGGTAGCACCAGTCAATTAATTACTCAAACTATCAAAGATAGGGATTTTCAAGCTAATAAAACACCTTCAAATAACCTGGAATTTGCCTCAGCAGTGGCAACTTTTGGGATGATTTTACGAGATTCTGAATACAAAGGTAATGCTAACTATGACTTAGTAATGCAGTTAGCAAATCAAGGAAAGGGAGAAGATCAAGAAGGTTATCGGAGTGAATTTATTCGCTTAGTTGGCTTATCTAAGGAAATAGATAATTAAGTAAATCTGAAAAAATGTAGTTGTTAGATTCTTGTATTTTCTTATAATGCGAGAATCTATTATTTCCTAAACATTAGGATCAATACCATGAGAACGTAAAATTTCCTCTAGACGTTGCGATCGCAATCTTTCCTGTTCCAGCAATTCTTCCGGTGTTAAATACCGCGTTCCTTGTTGATCATACCAATATAACCATTCTCTGGTAATTCCTTGATATTTACCCTCTTCTCTCCCTATTCCTAAATTCAATTCTGGCAACCATACAGGTTCACCTGCTAATAATTGATATTCTCCATTTTCCAGTTTGTACACCTCTAATTTTTGTTTTCTTTTTCTTAATGGATTATAAATCAAATAATATAAAATTCCTAATTTGGCATATTCTTGTTTCTTTTGTGTATATTCTCCCCTGCGCGTTTGGGAAACTACTTCTAACACCATAATTGGTAATTTTTGTTCTTCCCACAACACATAAGATAAACGCAAATCCGAGTCAATTATTCTCGGTACACCAACACTCAGAAAACCATCAGGGACAATAGCAGGTTGTTCTGGATCGGAATAAATTCCCATATCTACGCCAAAAAACCAATCCATTCTTTCTGACCAAATTAAAGCGAGGATAGCTTCTAGTAATCCAGGAATTAAATGTTGTAGTTGATTATCCACTGGTGTATCGTCAGAATCTGGTAAATCTTCCGCTGAAGGTAAACATTGTCGAGGATTATAGTTTAATAGCATAATTTCCTAAACCAATATTTATTTTAATTATAGCACCAGTTTTCCTTCTCACTAATTCCCCTCTAATCATTTATAGTTTGATCAGATATTCTGATTCTTTGATGGTAAATTAATATCTAATCTTCTAGTTTCCAAATTTTAGCTAAATCCTCATGGGAACAGATATAATAACTTATAGATAAATATCAAACTCACCAACGAACTTAATATCAAATTCTAACCATGACTACAACCTTAACTCTGCCAATTTGGAACACAGACCTAGAACTAGAAATATTTAACAAAATCACTAACCAACACACACCCCATTTACCAAAAAAGCGATTATATGAAACCAAACCCCCACAAACACCAGAGGACATAGAAAAATTCTACCGTTTTCGTGTTGCTGGTGCGGCTCATGATTTATTTATCGTCCAAGTTTGTGCTAAAGTAATTGGTGAAATTCCTGAACCAGAATTGCAATTATTTCTAAGTCAACAAATAGGTGATGATGGCGCACACGCTGCCAATACTCGCCGCCGCGCTCAGGAAATTTATGGAAAAGATCCTATAGAAGATATTCAAAAACAAGTAGAGAAACATTGGGATTATATGGGTGATTTACCGCTTAGAAATTGGCAAGGTTTTTTAGCTTTTGAATTACATTATGAAATGCACATTGTCGCCTCTTTATTTGTGAATGGAATTACTAGCAAAATTAGTGATCCTCAATCAGCGGAATTTTCTAAAAATAGAATTAAACCAGAAGAAGCTAGACACCGTGTTGGTGTGGTAAATTGGTGGCAAAGTAAATATGATCAAGTTTCTCCAACCAAAAAAGCAGACTTAGCCGCACAGGTCATAGAAATGGATGAAGAAGCACAAAGAAGAAGAAACCCTTACCTGAAAAAACATTGGCAACTTACCCAGGAAGCAATAGGCACAGACATTAGTGATTTACCAAAAATTTATGATGCTTGGCGTAGAGAAGTGTTGGCTTATTTTCTAGCTATTCCTGTTACTAAACTACCTCCACTGGTGAGTGTGAATGAATAGGAAATAGGGGAAAATCAAAATTAAAAGTCAAATTTAAAGAATTACGGCATACTGTAGGGGTTTAGCATTGCTAAACCCACATTACAGTTTTTTTATATTTCTGAATTGTTAAATTCTGTATTAAGAAAGACAAATATATCTGAGAGGTGATTTATAATTTCATAGTTAAGAATACATTTAAAAAAAACTTACACTTATGAAAGTTAAAATGAAAGTTAAAATAACAGCTACCCTAGCAATTATCTCCTCTATTTTTAGTATCAACTCTGTGGTTTATGGACAATCACAAAATCAGCCCCAGGCAAAAGATTTTACCTTAAATGGTGATTCTTTAGTTAATATTAATGACCGTCGCGCTGAAACTGATTTTAGGATTTTTTTTACCAATAAAAATAGTCAGGGTTTAGGAAATACAACCTCTGAACAATTACCATGGAGTCAGTCCATATTTATGCCCAGTAGTCCCATATTTCTGCAACCTGCAAATCAAGATGTGAATGGTAATGATGGCTTTCAGGTACAGTTAGATTTAAGCGATGATCAATAATTTTTGAAGATTTAGTAGATACCAACTAATCATCTTGTGACTAGCTTACCGTGATTTCTGGCTGCTGCGATCGCTCTAGGATTAGCAGTAAACACCTGAATACCTGGGACTGTCACAAAATCACCATCATCAGTAATAATTTTATCAATTGATTCCTGGCGCATAGACTCAAGAATAAATAAGTCATATCCATCTAAGGATTGAGTGCTGAACCGATGAAAAGCAGCATTTAAAGTTGCTTGGTCTAACGTTAAGTTAATGAGAACTCCATAGGTATTTTGTACCTGATTCCAAGCGTTTTGTACTTGAGAAACGACTCTAGCTCGTTCTAAAGGATAATTATGACGGTATTCTTTCTTGTTTATAGAGTGATAGGTTGACAGTTTCTGCTCTTCCCTTTCAATAATATGAGATAACTCAGCTAGAGATAAGCCAGAACAGCGCAGGGTAGCACCTACGGAATCAGCATCTGTAACGTAGTTTGAATAATTTAGCCGATAGTTTAGTTGGTTTTGAGTTATGTTTGCAAGTGAACTAGCCGGAGGATATGTCAACCAATACCAAGCATTCGTATCAACTAAAAAAATATCCCCTTTTTGAGGGGAATCAACTGTGATGTCAATGACATCTGCTTTTACAATGTAGTTAACTGCCATTACGATAAAGAGTATTCCAGAATCATTTCATCTACCGCTTGGCGATAGGTATCATTTGAGTAATATTGCTTCGCATGATCAATTACATTATCATAGGTCTGCTGACCAAAAGAATTGAGACCATTAACAATCAGCAATTTTTCAAACTCTTCAACTTTCATGTCACGTAGCAGTTGACCAATAGCAAGGTTGAAAAACACAGACAAAAACTTCCTTACACCAGTAAAGTCTAACTCTACTGATTCACCTGCTTGAAGTTGGGGATGAATTAAATCATATAACTGCTGTCCAGACCGCTGGCTCGTGCAGTTTTCACCGATGATATCGTAAACTTTATATTTCATGGCCCTAACCTCTGTTTTGTATATTAGAACCTTTGTACTGTAATCATAACTCATATCCGGTAAAATTAGTAGTAGTTCGCGTCACATTCAATTGTGATGTTAATCAAGGTTCCCTCGAAAAAAGTGGGTACGCTTTGGTAGAGTTCCTGGTTGGAGTCAATTAAAGCATAACCGTCATGACTGTAGATTTCTATTTTACCTTGTTTAGTCTTTACGAAATCTTTCAATAAGTCAAGACCTGCGCCTCTAGAAACTCCACCATGTCGTTACGAATAAAGTCTACTTTATCCTCATTGAGGGTTGGGACTTTGAGCGTGATTGTGAGTGGAGTTTGAGCAACTAAGGACACTTGATAATCCTAAATATCACTACATTAGATTAAGGATACACGAATACTTTAACTCTCGCTTAAACTTCTTACTAAACCGCGCTGTAACTTCCATCTGCTGCACGCTGTTTTACAATCTAGTTTCTAGCCATTTCCTAATAACAATCGAAGTATCAACAAAACAACATGATTCTTAACTCCAACGCTCAATTAATCTAAACGATTACTCGTTCAACGTTTTGCAGTAAAATTAGACATTTGCAGAGAAGAGGTTTTTTTAATGACTCGTGTCATCATAGTGCGTCATGGGCAAAGTACCTATAACATCGAAAGACGTATCCAAGGACGTACTGATGTGTCAACTTTAACGGATAAAGGTCGTAGTGATGCTAGTAAAGTGGGTAAAGCTCTCAGTAATATTGTATTTAATGCTATATACAGCAGTCCCCTCAACCGAGCAAAAACGACCGCAGAAATTATTCGTGGTGAGTTAGTTGATAAGTCTGCGGTACACCAGATTTCTGATAACTTGATAGAAGTAGACTTACCTTTGTGGGCAGGAATGTTATCTAGTGATGTTAAAGATAAATTCCCTGAAGATTATCAAACCTGGAAAAAACGCCCCCAGGAATTTAAAATGGTCATTAATGACGCACAGGGGACACGAGAGTATTTTCCGGTTCTAGCTTTGTACGCACAAGCAAAGCAGTTTTGGCAAGAAATTTTATCCCGTCATCAAGGGGAAACTATTCTCATAGTTGCACATAATGGGATTAACCGCGCTCTCATTAGTACGGCGTTGGGTATTCCAGCTAGTGGTTATCACGGACTACAACAGTCTAACTGCAATATTAGTGTTTTAAATTTCTCTGGTGGTTTGGGTGATCCGGTACAGTTAGAATCTATGAATCAAACCCAACATCTGGGGGATGCTTTACCCAGTTTACGCCCCAATCATCAAGGTTTTAGATTATTGTTGGTGCGTCACGGTGAAACTGAATGGAATCGCCAAGGTAAGTTTCAAGGACAAATTGATGTACCTTTAAATGATAATGGTAGGGGTCAAGCCGCTAAAGCTGGGGAGTTTCTCCAGGATGTAGCTTTTGATTTTGCTTTTAGTAGCACTATGGCACGTCCCAAGGAAACCGCAGAAATTATTCTTAAACATCATGCCGGTATTGATTTACAGTTGTTGGATGGTTTGAGAGAAATTAGTCACGGAACGTGGGAAGGTAAATTTGAATCGGAAATAGAGGCGGGTTTTCCTGGAGAGTTGGAACGCTGGCGTAATGTTCCTGCCGAGGTGCAAATGCCGGAAGGTGAAAATTTACAACAAGTCCGAGAACGGGCTGTGGTGGCTTGGGAAGCTATACTAAAGGCGGCAGAAGAAAATAATTTCCAAACTGGTTTAGTGGTAGCTCATGATGCTACAAATAAAACTTTGCTTTGCCATATTCTGGGTTTGTCTCTGGAAAATTTCTGGAATTTCCGTCAAGGTAATGGGGCGGTGAGTGTAATTGACTACCCTGATGGTGCTAGTGGTTCACCTGTGTTGCAAGCTATGAATATTACCAGTCATTTAGGTGGTGTTCTGGATAAAACCGCAGCGGGAGCTTTGTAAGCTGTTAATGATGGGATTTTAGATTTTAGATTTTAGATTTTTCTATCAATCCAAAATCTAAAATTTATACATCCTAATCAAATAGGCAAGCAGTGAAAAAAAATTATATTTAATTCAGTAAATAGCAAATGGTAAAAGAACTTCTCCAACAGGTCAGAGTAATTGATCCGGTTTCTGAAACTGATCAAATATTAGATGTATTAATTGTTGATGGTTATATCCAAGCGACCGCCCCAGAAATTTCTGATGTTAATGGTGATGTTGTTATTAAAAATTGTCGGGGTTTATTCCTTGGTCACGGTTTATTTGATTTGTATAGTCATTCCGGTGAACCTGGTTTTGAATCAAGAGAAACTTTAGTTTCTTTATTACAAGCCGCATCTGCTGGTGGTTTTACTAGGATTTCAGTATTACCTGATACGTTTCCTGTAGTTGATAATCCTGCTATAGTTGCACAACTACAGAAATCTCCCCAACTCCTCAACTCCCCAACTCCCCACATTCAAGTTTGGGGGGCTATGACTCTAAATTTAGCAGGTAAACAGTTAACAGAATTTGCAGATTTAGTTACATCGGGTGTTGTGGGTTTTACGGATAGTAAACCTTGGGAAAATTTGGCGATTGTGAGGCGGGTTTTGGAATATATGCAGCCCTTTGGTAAGCCTGTGGCATTTTCTCCATGCGATCGCCAGTTAGCTGCAAATGGCGTGATGCGGGAAGGTGGGGAAGCTTTGCGAATTGGTTTACCTTCTGTTCCCGTCAGTGCAGAAACCACTGCGATCGCATCTCTACTGGAATTGGTTGCTGAAGTGAGAACCCCTGTCCATATTATGCGGGTTTCCACAGCCAGGAGTGTAGAATTAATTGCTAAAGCCAAGGAAGAAGGTTTACCAGTCACAGCCAGCACTACTTGGATGCACTTGATCCTAGATACGAGAAATGTTAAGAGTTATCACACAGCCTTGCATTTAGAACCACCATTAGGTAACACCAATGATGTCATGGCTTTGCGTAGTGGTTTAAAAACAGGTGTCATAGATGCGATCGCCATAGATCACATCGGTTACACTTATGAGGAAAAAGTCCAAGCTTTTGCAGAATCACCACCAGGGGCAATTGGTTTAGAATTAGCATTACCTTTATTGTGGCAAAATTTGGTAGCAACTGAAGAATTTACAGCTTTGGAATTATGGCGAGTTTTAAGTGATCAACCAGCAGCCTGTTTACAACAACAACTAACACCTATTCAAGCAGGAGAAAAAGCGGAATTAACATTATTTGATCCTGAAAAAACCTGGATAGTTAATAGGAAGAATCTGTACACTCTCTCTAATAATTCTCCCTGGTTTGGACAAGAAATTAAAGGTCGAGTTATACAAACTTGGTGTTAATTAGGTGACAGGTGACAGAAAAGAAAGTGATAATTTCCTGTTCCCTGTTCCCTTATTTAAGTTAGTTCTAACCAGCCTCGATAACCGGTGACAATGCGATCGCCATCTTTGAGAATATGTACTTCTATTTGATCACTGGCCCAATTAATTTGATCTGCCAATGCTGGGTTAAAAACACGCACCTGTTGATTTTTAGAAGAAACAGGAGAAGTAGGAGAATGAATAGCTTGAGATTCCACAAAAGGACCATCCACCAAAATATCTAATTCTGCTAACAATTCCTGAGAACCTGGAGGTGCTGAATCTGATTGTAATTGTGGGAGAGTAAAACCACTAAAAGCCATCACATTTAAACCAGCAGCTTTAACTTTTCTTGCTAAACTAGCCAGTGCTGATGCTTGCCAAAATGGTTCACCACCAGAAAAAGTTACACCTGTATTTTCAGTATTTTTAATAATATCTGCGGCCAAACTATCAACAGATACTAACTTATTAGCTTCAAAACTCCAAGAGTCAGGATTAAAACAACCAGGACATTCACGAAGGCAACCTTGTACCCAAACCACCGCCCGACAACCAGGGCCATTAACTTCTGACTTATCAACATATCCCATAATATTGAGATAGCCAGTGGGAATTTCCGAGAGTGCTAACAATGGGTTATTTGACTTTGTTTCCATCTTCATTAACTCCTCACCTGTAAATTATAAGTAGTATCAATACCTAGCGATCGCCCAAAATATCAACTTTTTACTATGCTATAAATGCTAGTAAATTTTGGTTTGTTGATTAATAATTATCCACCTATGACTATTTTATAATCTAGCCTAATTTAAAATTGTAGCCATTACACAAAACATTAGATTTATTTAAAAAGGTTTACTGACAAGTTATCCATTAAAATTCTATTGGCACAACATCAAAATATTCAAACAAATATTTTAAAAAGTAAAAAATAACAGGTGGCAGGTGACAGTTTATTCTGAACTCCTGCCCTCTGCCTCCTAACTACTCAACGCCTTAATAAACCGTTGTAAACTCTTAAACACATTCGGTTTTTTCACAGGTGTTCCATCGCTGCTTTGTGGTTGTCCTTTCATCAAAATCATATCTATTTCTTCACCCGATGGTTTATTCGGTAATTCCGCTATTTTTTGATATTCATCATTGGTTTCTAACCATACTTCCCAATCTCCGGGGTAACACCGCATTAAGGCACTTTCCTCATCAATTGGACGTAGATAATAACAAGATTCAATGGTACTAATAAAACGTTTACGGGTTTCTCTTGCTGCATAACCGATACCCACAACACTAGAATCTTCTAACCGGGGGTTTAACATCACAAAAGGACGTTCACCAATGATTTCACAAAGTTTTTCTAATTGGGGTACTTCCACATTTGTAGGGGAAATAAACAGAAAAATTTCATCTTCTGGCTGAATTTTTGCTTCTAAAGAAGCCATCCTTCCTGTACCGATATCTAAAATTGTAAAAGGTACATCTGCCCAATCTCGACGGGCTAAAGCGGCTGCACCAGCATCAGCAAAGAAGACTTTTAACCGAGATTCATATTCAGCAAACACAGGTAGAAATTGTTCAGCAACGGGCATAAATTTGAGTTCTGGGAAAAGTAACTCAACTTGAATTCTAGTTTTACCATCTGCTAACGCCGATTTTACAGCCTCACGGGATTGAGCGATCGCATCTTCTAAGGTTTTGGGTAGTTCAGCCATAATTTACCAAGTGATCTAGTCTCTATTTTGATATTACTTTGATATTTAATTTTCTCACTATTGTTATTTTGTGCCAAAATTTTTTTCTCAGCAAAATTATCAAACCATGAAAAAGTATGTAGAATCTAATTAATTAGAATATTTTCATTAATGAATGATTTTCAATGACAAGATTTATCCATGACCAATTTTCAAAAGACTATTTAGAAGAATTGCTAAAACCCTATGGAGAAATTCAAGCCCCCAGTCGCGTAGCCGCAGAAGTGAGAGAAATAGATGTATTATTCTCACCTTTTCCCCAACAAAATCCAAATTTAACAACTTTAGGTTTATTGGGAAGAATGGCCACAAAACCAGCAATCTTTGAACCTTTTCGTAATCCAGCCACCAAAGAAGAAATTATTGATTGTCTGTTAAAATTATTAGAGGTAAGGAGTGCATTAAAAAGAGAAGCAAATCGGCAGAAAACAACTCTGCAAAACAGAGAATTTCCCCAATTATGGATTCTTACTCCTACAGTATCAGCTACCATGCTATCAGGATTTGGTGCAGTGCAAAAACCCGAATGGTTAGAAGGTGTACATTTTTTACCAGAGTATTTACAGTCTGTCATTGTTGCCTTGCATCAGTTACCATCTAATCCAGAAACTTTATGGTTGAGAATCTTAGGACGTGGTAACGTTCAAAAACAGGCAATTGATGAATTAGCAGCACTACCACCAGATAATCCATTGCGGGAAATAACGCTAGAATTATTATACAACCTCCAGCAAAACTTGAACATTAATCAAAACATAGAATCAGATGATAGGGAGTTAGTAATGAGATTAGCACCACTTTATCAAGAAGACAGAGAAAAAGTTAGACAAGAAGGTAAACAAGAAGGTAAACAAGAAGGAAGACAAGAAGGAGAACAACAGATAATTTTGAGGTTATTAAATCGTCGTTTTGGGAATATTGAACAGTCTTTAATTGAGAAAATTCAACAATTATCTACTAATGATTTAGAATCATTAACTGATGCCTTATTTGATTTTTCAGAAGTTGGTGATTTAGCAGTTTGGTTACAAAATAAGTAAGATTTCCGCAGTCAGTTTTTATCTGCAAGCTGACTGCTTAATCCTAACTAATGTGATCATTCTCTATCATCTTCTTAACTAAACTTGCTAACTTTTCTGCTGCACCACTTTCACCTCTAACACTGCGTAATTTATCTTTTATATCTGCTAACTTTTCAGGATGATCTAAAAAATCTAAAACCATATTTCCTAATTCTTCTGGTTGTAATTTTCCCACTAATTCCGGGACAATTTCTGTTTGCGCCCAAATATTTGGCCAAGCTAATAAACCTTTATTTCTTAAAAACCACCAATTAATTAATTTTGCAAAACTAGAACCTACGCCTGGCAAATTTGCCAACAACCCCGGTAAACCATCCCAAGAACGCATAGCATCTAATTGTTGAGTGGGTAATAACACTATCATTGGTACACCTAAAGCTCCTAACTCTGCGGTATTTGCACCAACAGTAGTTAAACAAATAGCCGCTTGAGATAATAAATGATAAGCTGGATTTTCCTGTTTTAATTCTACCTGTAAACCGGTGGAAGTTTCTAAATAATTATCTTTTAAAATAGCACCTTTAAAATTAAAAACTTTAGTAAATTGATTATTTTCAGGATTTGCAAAACTAACTAAAGTGGGTAAATCTAACGTTGGGGCGACGGGAATAAAAAACTTAATTTCTGGTCTTTTACTATGGATATATTCAGCAATAGCTAAAGTTAAAGGTACACCTTGAGTTAATTTAGCAGTTTTTGAACCTGGTAATAAACCAATAATTGGATCTGACCATTTTTCTATCTTATTATCTTCTTCTTTCCTGATTTCTCCTGCTGCTTCTAACATTAAATCGCCAACAACATGAAATTTATGGGCATATTTAGGATCAACATTTTTGATAACGTGGGATTTCATCACCCCAAAATAATCTATAAAACTATGCCAGCGAGCTTCCCATTCTGCATAAACTAATGTTTTATATCCTAATCTTTTACCAATAATAACGGGAAAAATTTGATCACCACCCAGAAATACTAATACACCTTGATCTCTCCAATCCCAATTTTCTGCTGTTCTTCCTACTAATAAAAATTGCCAAAAATGCTCAGAGGATTGGACTCGATTGACTTCAGGATAGGAACTAGCAATACTCGCCTCTTTACCACTAGCATGAGGACAAGGTGATAAAATTACAGAAATTCTCACTTGAGAAATATCATTTCCCAATTGTTTTCTTAATGCTTTAACAACCGGACGCACCCAAGTAGTAACTTCCCCAGGTCCATTAGAAAGAATGAGAATATCAATCATTTTTGAATTGGTAATGAATAATTGTTAACTGTTAGCTGATAACTGATCAAACTTGGCTTTTACAGCTTGAATATCTTGCCACATTAACCATTTAGGTGAGCCTTTTTCCTTCGAGGGATTACGTAACAAATAAGAAGGATGGAAAATGGGCATACATAAATGTCCTTCCCATTCCATCCACTGACCACGAATTTTTGTAATTCCTTGTTTATTTCCTGTAATTCCTTTTACAGCAGTTGCACCAGTTAATAAAATAATTTTGGGTTTAACAAGGTTAATTTGTTCTAATAAATAAGGTTTGCAAGCCGCCATTTCATCAGGAGTAGGAACTCGATTTTCCGGTGGTCTACATTTAACTATGTTGCAAATATAAACATCTGTCTCCCTTTTCAAATCTACAGATGCCAAAATTTTCTCTAGTAACTGCCCAGACTTACCCACAAATGGTAAACCGGTTTCATCCTCTTGTTGACCTGGTGCTTCCCCAATAATCATGATTTTGGCTTGGAGATTTCCTCTTCCCACTACAGCATGAGTACGATTTTCGCTCAAGCCACAACGATGACAGTTTTCACAGTGCTGTGTTAATTCTGTCATGGTGGTGTAAGTATGAGCGGGAATAGTTATTTTCCCATCTGTAGGAATTAGGTCTTTTTGGTTAAAGTTTGATTCCTCAAAGAGACTAAGTTGAGTGTTGCTGTTCATGAATATTGTGGGCTTTAGCTGGGCTGTTTCTAAAGCTGATTTTTGTAGAATATTGATATTATTGATTTTTCATTGTATCAAGATAGTTTCATTTTCTTTGCAAATGGTGTTCAATTTTATTGATTTTCTGTTAGAGTGCTTCCGGTGGGGAAATATTAGATCCTAAACAAACACTTGTTTTTCGGGAATTGATCTCTGTTTGGGTATTGGCTTCTGTTTTTTGAGTTGATTCACATAATGATGAAGATGTGGGAAGAATTACCTGTGAGTTGTGCATGGCTGGATAGTTTGCTTGTTGAGAAATTAATGATAATCCTCCTACTGCTCCAGCTACAAGGGCTGTGTAACCTATGTATAAATGTGCAGGACTAATTTCTAAATTTAGTTGTCCTGACGATTTTTTATTTTGATCCCAAGAGGGGATAACAGATTTAGACTGATTGGATACAGGTAAAGAATTAGCTAAAATTGTGCCATTTAAACCTAAAGCATTGGCCATGATACGGATAAAACCACGAATCAAAATATCTTCTGGTAATAAATCAAAGTTAGCATTTTCTACTGCTTCCATTTGATGTACTGAGATATGAGTATAAATATTTAGTTTTTGCAGCGTTAAACCTTGAGCTTCTCTTGCTTGTCTGAGTTGCTCTCCAATTTGACGTAGACTTTCTAGGCGTTGTTCTGCTAGTATTTGGGTTGATATTTGACGTTTAGAAAGTTTTTGATTTTGCCATAACCATTTAATTGGTGTTTTTGTCTCCGTTGTTTGTTCTGTGATTTGAGTTGTATTTGCTACTTCAGGTTGTGAGTTGGATTCCTGATTTGTGGAATTTACAGATAAATCATTTAATTTTTCTTCATGTAAATTAAGTAACTCAGTATTATTTTCTAGAACAGGGGTTTCTGTGACTGTATCTGCTTGATTTTTTTGAACAAACTGCTGAAACGCCAGAGTAATGGCTTCTCTACCCACAGCTTTAAATAAATTTTTGGCTTGTTCTTCCGATGAACCAAGTAATTTTTGCACATTAGCCACTGCTAGGCGATAAACTTTACTGCGGTGCAGTTCAGATTCTATCTCTCTCAGTAGCGATCGCAATTCATCTTTACTAATTTGAATCGTGGAATTACCAGGAATACTGAATGAATATGCAGATACCATAGTCATGATTTAAGTCTCTCCAAGGGTTAAGGACAAAAGCAAGATTACCTGTGTAATTTCTTCCATAACTAATGGCGACATCCGGATTTTCATGTATTATTTTCGACTATCAACTGCCAAAAATCGTAATTATTACCAATATATTCATTTTCATCACCTACTGAAGATTATTTAACTTCTTGACAAACTGTAATTAATATCACTAATAACTACATATAAATCATTCTGAAAGTAGATGTTGACAGATACTTATTTTTTTATCTATATAATAGATATGTCTATTGTCTTATGTATGGAGAAATATGAGTATTTTGAATACTTGAATTTCGATATTTTCGTAGATATTTTAGATATAAAAATTCAGGTTCAACAATTAAGGCTGATCTACTACATACAATTAATATCAGGTCAATACATCTATCTAATGAAGAATCAAGTATTGCTAAAGTGATCTTAAATCTTGTAGAAGGTATTATTACAAATAATAAATTATAAATGAGGTGATAAAAATGACTTTTTTAAATGAATCTCAGCAGGAAAGACTCAAGGAAATAACAGCAAATTTACGGAGAATCAGACAAGAAAACTCTATTAGTTTAGAACAAATTTCTATGCAAACACATATCCGGCTAGATTGTTTAAGAGCTTTAGAGGAATGGCGATTTGAGGATTTACCTGAGCCTGTTTTTGTACAGGGTTTTATTCGTCATTACGCAGATAAATTAGGACTAGATGGAAATGCTATAGCTAACAGCTTTGAAGTTAAAATTTTGGATCTACCTAATCAAAATTTAAACCAGAAATCAAATTTATACGTACCGTTGTTTGTACCTTATATTTTACTTTTAATAGCTGCTTCTACTGGGCTTTTTTATTTATTAATCACATCTGAATTAACAAGTAAGTCACTAGAAAAACAAGAAAAAATTGTATTACCTACTCCCGAAAAAATTGTTCCCTCACCATTGAGTCAGCCAATTACTGACGTAACTGTTAAGGTAGAACTGCAAGGAGATTCATGGCTACAAATAAAAGCCGATGGCAAGGTAAAGTTTCAGGGCAATTTGAGTAAAGGTAAGCGTCAAACATGGAAAGCTAAAAATTCTCTAACTTTACGTTCTGGAAATGCTGGTGCTGTCTTAGTTTCCGTCAATCAAGAACAGCTAAAACCACTGGGAAATCTGGGAGAAGTTAAGGAAATTACATATAGTAATTAATAGTAATTAATAATTCGTAATATGAATTACGAATTACGAATTACGAATTACGAATTACGAATTGTCAATCTATGTTTGCTGTTTGCAGATGCCAATTAGTAGATTGTTCGTAGGCATAAGCTACTTGGAAAAGTTGGTCTTCTCCCAAGACTTTACCGATTAATTGTAAGCCAATTGGTAAACCTTGACTGTCAAAACCACAAGGTAAACTAATACCTGGTAAACCTGCAAGATTGACGGGAATAGTCATTAAATCATTGAGGTACATACTCAAAGGATCGGTGATTTTTTCCCCGGCTTGAAATGCTGTAGTTGGTGCAGTGGGGGTAACTAAAACATCCACTTGTGCAAAGGCATTTTCAAAGTCTTCTTTGATTAATGTGCGGACTTTTTGAGCTTTCAAATAATAAGCATCATAATAACCGGCACTGAGGGCATAAGTACCAATCATAATCCGACGTTTGACTTCTGTACCAAAACCCATGGCGCGAGTGCGGGTGTACATGGAAAGCAGGTTGTCTGCGTCTTGAGAACGTATGCCATATTTTACACCATCGTAACGAGCGAGGTTAGCGGATGCTTCCGAAGGGGCGATAATGTAGTAACTGGGGACACCGTAACGGAAACGGGGACAGGAAATATAATGAATTTCTGCACCTAAAGCTTCTAATTGGGCGATCGCCTGATTTACAGATGCTTCAACTTCTGGATCTAAACCTTCGCCAAAGGTTTCTTTAATCACACCAACTTTGAGTTTTTTACCTTTTAAATCTGGTGTTAAATTGGCTGTGTAATCAGGAATTTCCACTTTTAAACTGGTGGAATCTTGAGGATCATAACCGGCGATCGCATTTAATAAAATTGCTGCATCTTCCACACTTCTCCCAAATGGTCCAATTTGATCCAAAGAGGAAGCATAGGCCACCAAACCATAACGGGAAACTAACCCATAAGTCGGTTTCATCCCCACCACACCGCAAAAAGAAGCAGGTTGACGAATTGAACCACCTGTATCTGAACCCAGGGATACCACACATTCCTGTGCAGCGACAGCAGCAGCAGAACCACCGGAAGAACCACCGGGAACACGGGAAACATCCCAGGGATTAGCGGTTGTTTGATAAGCGGAGTTTTCTGTAGAACTCCCCATGGCAAACTCATCTAGGTTGGTTTTTCCAACGGTGACTGCACCGGCTTGGTTGAGTTTTTGGGTGACTGTGGACTCGTAGGGAGGAATGAAATTTTCCAGAATTTTAGAAGCGCAGGTGGTGCGAATTCCCTTGGTACACATATTATCTTTTACACCAATGGGAATCCCTGCTAAAATACCGATTTCTTCCCCAGCGGCAATTTTTGCATCCACAGCACGAGCTTGTTCTAAAGCCTTTTCGGTTGTTACAGTTAGGAAACTGTGTAGTTTTGGTTCTAATGCTTGAATACGATCTAGGGCTTGTTGGGTAATTTCAACAGCAGAACGTTCTTTTTTTACTAGCTGTTCGTGCAACTCGCGGATGGATGCCATAAATATTTTTTCTCTTTATTATTCAAGTCCTTGATTTTAGCATTTACAGGTGTGGGGATGGTGTTTTGTTGGATCGCACGCAGAGGCGCGGAGAGGGGTTTGAGGGGTGGGTGATGTTAAATTATACTAATGTCAACCAACAGACAAGATATGCTGTGAGATAAGCTTGATCAATAAATGAAAATCAAAACTAAACAAAAAACAAGATGACTATTAACCTGAACCTACCACCAGAATTAGAAAATGAACTTCATGCGGAAGCTGAAAAACTTAATTTACCTTTCTCTGAATATATTTTACATATTTTATCTACAAGAAAAAGTACAGATAATTTCCCAAAAACTGGAGCAGAACTGGTTAAATATTGGGAAAATGAAGGTGTAATTAATTCTCGTCTAGATATTACTGATAGTCAAGTTTATGCTCGTGAGTTACGTCATCAGGCTGAAACACGGGAGCGAGCATAGGGAAGTTTTATGTACTTATTGGATACAGATATTTTGATTGATATTCAACGTGGCCATGCTCCAGCAATTGCTTGGTTTGCTAGTCTTTTAGAAATACCTAGCGTTCCGGGTTTTGTGGTTATGGAACTTATTCAAAATTCTCAAAATAGTCAAAGGTTACGCAATACTCTCAAACTTGTTGCTCCTCTACCTTTAATTTGGCCTACCGAGGTTGATTGTGCGATCGCTCTATCCAATTTTACCACCTATCATTTATCAGATAATTTAGGGTTGCTTGATGCTTTGATTGGTGCTTGTGCTGTCGGTAGAGGGGCTACTCTATGTACTTTCAATGTCAAGCATTACAGGGTTATACCTAACATTATTACAGCACAACCTTATAAAAAGTGAGAAATTATGATATTTTTTACATACAATTTATTTAAGATCATGCGACTCAAAGGGGTATTAAAAATTGGCATACTACGTAAATGTATTCTCTCCAGATACTTATGAAGCATTCTCAAAATCACCTCGTGATATTGCTGGATTTCGTAAGAATAGGCAAAAAGCCGCAGATAAAATTCAAGTTGGTGATAAGTTAATTTGTTATATGACTAAATTATCCAGGTGGATAGGTGTTCTTGAAGTTCAAAGTGAATGTTTCTCGGATGATACATCAATCTTTGTTCCTAAAGATGAACCTGATCCCTATGTAATTCGTTTCAAAGTTAAGCCTCTAGCGTGGCTACCTAAAGAAAAAACAATTCCAATTCACGATAATAGAGTTTGGGATCATTTGTCTTTCACTAAAAATGTTGATAAAAATTCATCCCTATGGACAGGAAAAATTCGTAATAGCCTTAATGAACTGAAGGACAATGATGGTCACTTTCTGGAACAATTAATTCTGGATCAAGTAGATAAACAGGAAGTTTTTGAAATTGATGAAGTTGAGTATCAGAAACTAATTACACATCGTATTCATCGGCTAGAAAAAGTTGTTAGTGTTACCATTCCTCAAGATACAGAAAGTGAAATTGAAAGTAGTGTAAATCATCCAGAAGTACGTGAATCAATCAAAATACAATCTTTGCTTGCTAGTATTGGTTCTCAAATGGGAATGAAAATTTGGCTGCCTCGTAGCGATAGAAACGCAGTTTTAACAGAATGGAAAAATAAAGACCAAGTTTTGTTGGATGTTTTGCCTCTAAATTATGATGAGACAACAATCAAAACCATTGAACAAATTGATGTATTGTGGCTTAAAGGACGTTCTATTGTTCGTGCTTTTGAAGTTGAACATACTACTTCAATTTATTCCGGTATTCTTAGAATGGCAGATTTGCTTGCACTCCAACCAAACATGAATATAAAGTTGCATATCGTTGCACCTCCTGAACGTCGAGATAAAGTTTTTCAAGAGATTAGACGACCTGTATTTTCATTACTTGATGTAGCACCTTTGTCAGAAAGATGTACATACCTTTCCTATGAAAGTGTCCAAGAATTAGCACGAGAAAAGCATTTATCACGTTTATTAGATAGTGTTTTAGATGATTATGCAGAGGAAGCTGAGTAAGTGCGATCGCTCGTTTTCTAATTTAATTTAAATAAAGCAACCTGTGGAGAGAAAGAGATCGCCTATTTTGTAGCCGAGTTTATCGTGCTTTGAATATTGAATGCTATAATTAAACAAGTGTAATTTGTTGACTATAAACTGATAGAAATTTGTTGCTAGATAATATTTATTGATGATCAACGACACACCAGAGGAATTAAATTCTGATCCAGAAATTTCCCGTTTAATAGATGAGGTCATGTCATCATCCCTCAATGATGAACAATACCGCAAAAAGATGCAGCGCCGTAAGGAAATCCAGGATAAACGCATATCTGAAGCTAAACCGGAAAAAGGGTTAATTATAGTTAATACTGGCAACGGTAAAGGTAAAACTACTGCGGCTTTGGGTATGGTAATGCGATCGCTTGGCCATGGATACAAAGTAGCAATCGTCCAATTTATTAAAGGTGCTTGGGAACCCTCCGAAAAACGGGTTTTTAGTCATTGGCCAGATCAATTAGAATTTCACGCTATGGGTGAAGGTTTTACCTGGGAAACACAAGACAGAGATCGGGATCTAGATAAAGCTAGTGCTGCTTGGGACAAATCACTAGAATTTATTCTGAACCCAGAGTTTAAACTGGTGCTTTTAGATGAAGTTAATATTGCTATTAAACTTGGTTACTTACAAGTTGAACAAGTATTAGCAGGTTTAGAGCAAAAACCAGCAGATAAGCACGTAATACTAACAGGTAGAGGCGCACCACCAGCTTTAATTGAAAAGGCTGATTTAGTCACGGAAATGACTTTAATTAAGCACCCTTTCAAGGATCAAGGCATAAAAGCCCAAGCGGGAATTGAATATTAAGTGATTAAACTACTTAATTACTTAATTATCTGCGCTTAAATCCTGTTGACAGGCTTGTAGAATTTCTCTATCGTTAGCACTCACAGATCCTAACTGATGATAATCTTGCAGTGCTAAAGAATGAGCATAGGTAATACTGGTTTCATCTGTTACTCTAGGAATTCTACTAGCTGTAGAAACTTGAGCTATCCCAGTTTCACTAGGGGAACTGGTTACTGTCATGGCCAATTCTCCAGATTTGGCAATTGTGCCTTGGAAACAGCTAAACTCTGAACTGGGCATATACAATGCACCAGTTACCTTACCTTTCTGCTTTTGAAACACAATATAACCTTGTCCCCATTGGTTAGGTGTGGAAGATTGACCATAAAGATAAATCCCATCCTGCACTGGAAAGCTTACAGGTGATTGCTTAATTGATGGTTTTGTCGTTGTTGGGATTTCTTGTATATTGCTTTTCAAAACTTCTATGAATGAGTTTTGAGATTCGAGATTATTTGACTGAATCTGACTTTTATTATCTCTGATAGCTCTTAATTTTGATAACAGGGTATTTTCATTACTATCCTGAATTTCATTATTTGTATAACTGGGCAAATCAGCTGCTATAACCTGAGATTTAAGGTTAATCTTGGTCATTTGACCAATTGTACCTAAACCTAAAATTCCAACGGTAACAAGTAGACCTACAGCGGGAATTTTTAACTTAGTTTTGGGAATGAACTTAGAAATGTTGTTAAGCACCCGAATTCTCCTGTAACGAAAATAACTAATTTATGTAAACCACTTAAATCATAACTAAATGTGAATATTCAAGGATTCCTGCAAAGGTTTTAAATCTCTTTTATGTAGAAAAAACTGTCAGAAACCGGAATATTTTCGGTATTTTGGTTGATAATGTCGGAATATCACGTTTTAAAAAGTTTCAGCTTCACTCTCAAGATTCATACTTCCGGGGGATTACAAGTGTATTTTTAGTTTGACATTTTTGCTGTACATTTTTCAATAGTTTTGTAAAAGTAAATTTTGATCAAAAAGCTTGATTTACTGGTGATTTATGGTATCTGCTCTGAATTCCCTGTTAGCAACTGAATTGAACTACAGGAGCAGTCATAACGATTCCGCATTTGAATGATCCTATTTGAGATTTTCTAGAAATTGCTGATTTTTAGGCAGATTAAGTCTTGTTATCGCTGTTTGTGAAATAAATTGTGGCAAAACCTAGATCATGCAAGCATATACGTATTCAAGCAAAATAAATGTAAAGTGAATATTTTATCTATAAATTTAAGATATATTAAGGTTTGTAACGGTTACAGTCAAACCTGTCTAAAGCTAGATGTCTTCATTAGAATTTAAAGTGTGTCAAGTTATCAAAAAGATTAACTAATTGGAGTAGCCGTTTTTAGGAAAATGAGCTTAACTTGACGTAGTAATACACAGATTCTGATTTTAAGTGGCTACTCACACTTTTTACAGAATTTCCGTCAGAATACTATTCTCCCGGACACAGAAATTGTCATATTGTATATTCATCGGAAGGTGAATACCCTCATAAAAAAAGAGGAGTAACCATGAAGGTATTTGAAGGTAGTACAAAAAATATTTTTTTCGCCAGTTGGGTATCCCTCCATCCAGCAGAAACTAATAATAAATCTGAAGTTTCCCAATTAAAAAATTCTCATTCTCACTCAGGAGGGAATTTCCTCCGTCCTTTGCGAAATTGGTTAGATAACTTAAAAGTAGGCGATCGCCAATTTGCCCATAGTTTATGTCAATTAATTCCTGCCCAATGTCCTTTTGAACGTGATCTCAAATTTTTTGGTAAAACTCTATTTCACATTCCCCCAATGTGTAAACTTAACCCTTTGTATGAAGAAGTAGTAGGTTTAAGATTTCGCGCACTGTGCTATTTAGCCGATGAATGTGGCGAAGACATATCACAGTATTGCTAAAAAAAATATTTATTCCTGAGCAGCAAAATCCCCGATTTCTTTGAAAATATGGGGATTTTATCATTTTTGACACTCCCCTGCCTAAAGGCGATAATTGCATCCATAAAACTCAGAAACGACCTATTTAACTGTAAATTTACCGCGCCATTTTTGAATTGCATCTTGAGCGTCTTCATAGGCGACTGTTGACTCAGGGATCAGAGATGCAGTTTCAATAGCGGTGGTAAAATCTCCTTGAGCAGCGCGAGCTTTAGCCAAATCTAAAATTTCTTCACTCCATCTATTCATAGACTGTTGAGCAAGATTAAACCCTGGTTGTTCGGGGGGTACTTTTTTCGCAACTGCGATCGCTCGGTTATAAGTAGAAGCTTGTCCTGGTTGAATTAAACCTTGTGCTGCATCTAAAATAGTTTGATTACTGTTGTATTGCTTGGCTTCTAAACGCCATTTTTTAATAGTTGCTTGTGTTTGGGGATAAAGGACAGAATTTTGAGGAATTAAGGCCGCAGTAGCTATGGCATCAGTATAATTTCTTTGTTGTGCTTGTTCCTGAGCCAAATCTAAAATCATTTGACTCCAAACCTGAATATTTTCCTGTGCTTGTTGATAGAGAGGTTCACCAGGCAGAATTTTTTGGGCAATAGTAATAGCTTGACTTAAATCACTAGGTTGAGTAGAACTAAGAGACATTTTTCCTAGTTCTGAAATTGCCTGGTTACGTTTTTGAGGATCAGAATTAGAAACTCTGGGAAGATTAGATGGTGATGTAGTGGGAATATTATTAGGAATAGGTGGTAAACTATCGGCAAATTCCGAACTACGAGTAGTAGTATTATTATTATTACTATTATTATTCAGAGAAGTTGAGATTTTATTGAAGCGAAAACTAGCTTGATTGCGAAGTAAAAAAGTAGTCATTAAACCAACAATCACCATACTACCACCACCCCAGATTATAAATTGTTGCCAAATAGGGGTACTGACTGAGGGAGCAGGTTTGGCATAATTTTTAGCAGCCGCAGGAATAAACCTTGAACCTGTTTTTAATTCTGGGGAAGTAGCCAAAATTGATTTACCATCCGGCTGAGAATTATTACTGATGGTAGTTTCCGAAGATTTATTTGCAGTTTGATTTTCTGCCCACCAAGCCTTATATGTAGAGGGTTGGCTTTCCTGTGGTTGAGGAGCGGTAGAACGAAGAACAGCAAAACTTTCTTCAGGAAAAATATTTTCTGTTGGTTCTGAGTTTTCATTTAAACCTGAAACTGGCAACATTCCAGGTGAATTTTCAGGAATTACAGTGGCAGGATTTTGAATTGGCCGCCAATGATGCTGACAAAGTTGGGGAGTTAGAGAACTGACATAAGATTCTAAATCTTTTAAATTACCACCAGGACAAGAACGCAAAGCTGCCATTAAAGCAGCCGTAAAAAATCCGTGATTTAGTTCTGTACTTTCATGGGAAAACTGCTCTGGCTGACAAGAAAGCATAACAGGAATATTTAATTCCTTAGCTGCGTTGATAATATCTTGGCCTACAGGAGCATCAGCTTGTGTACCAAAAGCGCGGTTAATATCAAATATTAATAGTACATTCAACTTAGCAGCAGCCAGACTTTCCATGATTTTTCTGACTTCAATGCCAGTCTCTAAAACCTGATCTGGATTGCCATCAGCAGGCATTAAATAATCTTTGTCATTGTCATTAACTCCATAACCACTGAAGAAAAACCACAGATAATCTTGTGGTTGCCAAGATTGAGCCAGATCCTCCAAAAAAAGGAGAATATTATCTTTAGTTGGGTAAGAGGATTTTTCTCCTACTGGTGGTGAAGTATTTGTCATCAATAGGGAATTTTTCGGCAAAAAACCCTCTGCCGTGACTAAAAAATCCTTTATTGCCTCCGCATCATTTTGAGCGCAACTTAAAGGTTGAAATAATTCATATTGATTAATTCCAATGGCGATCGCCCAGTAATTTGTCATCCCGCTCTTTGTCGGTTCTTGTTTGCTAGTTTAAAGTAGTTCTTATGACGTTAAGATATCGGAAAATACTAGCATTTGTTGAAAATGCTTCATTAACATTCACAAGAGCTGATAGATATATGAACAGGATTTACAATCAACAACCATCATTAATGATCCCCTTCTCATTTATTAACCAATTTGGCAGGAAAATCCGGATATTTCAAGGGGCAATTTGGCTGAGTTTAGCTGTTCCTTTGTGGTTAGCTACGGAAGCGATCGCCCCCCAAGTTGTACAAGCTTACACCGCCAGAGTTGATTTAGCAATTACCCGCTTACCAGAAGAAAACTATGAAACGGTTTTACGCAGGGCAGAAATAGCCGCCAGAGCAGCCGCTCAACGTAGTTTTGACCAGGATATTTTAGTTACAGAAGTTTCTATAATTGTCACAGCACAAAATGAGGGAATGATCGCTCCAGTGTTAACGTTAGATGTCAGTCGTGATCAATGGAAACAAAGCCCTGATCCCCGACGTTGGGCAACTTACTTTAAAACCGCCAAATGGTTACTATTATTTGAAAAACTCAAAACACCAGGACAAACTAATCCTGCTCAACCTCCTACACCAGCTAATTCCAACATCACCACAAATCGTTCCATGGTTGATGATCCCCTAACAACACCAACAGAACAGCCACAAGAAAATTGAAAAAGACAAAAATTACCAATTGATCGCTTAGAATAGAAAGGTTGTCAAGAATCACGATATCCGCTATCATGGCAGTCCCTAAGAAGAAAACATCAAAATCTAAACGAGACAAACGTCGCGCTACCTGGACACATAAAGCTACTGTTGAAGCACAAAAAGCTCTTTCTCTGGGTAAATCAATTTTGTCTGGACGTTCTAACTTCGTCTATCCCTCTGCTGAAGAAGAAGAAGAAGAGTAATAATCTCTCAATTAGGAAAAGCACAAACCGCGTAGTTATGGGAGTGCTTTTTCCTTGCTTGGCTAATAATATCAATGACCAACCGCTAGACGCTGTGCGTTATAGCGGAAGGCTAAAAAAGATAATGTTATGAAATATTTCCACAAACCAAGTCCAGAAGAAAGTGAAAAAGTACCGCCTGGACAACATTTAGCTAAAGGTTTTCCAGTTTTAACCTATGGTGAAACTCCCCAGGTAAGTATTGAAAATTGGGAATTTAAAGTTTGGGGTTTGGTAAAACCTGCTATTTTTAAATGGTCAGATTTTTTAGCACTTCCTCAACATGAATTTACAGCAGATTTCCACTGTGTTACCCACTGGTCAAAACTAGATGTGAAATGGACAGGAATTAAAGTTACTGATTTTATGAGTTTGTTGGAAGTAGAACCGAAAGCGGCTCATATTATGCAACATTGTTATGGCGGTTATACAACAAATATTGAATTAAACGACTTTTTAAAACCAGAAAATTTCTTTGCGATTAAATTATTTGGTGAACCATTATCCGCAGAACATGGTGGCCCAATCAGGTTAGTTATTCCCCATCTTTATGCTTGGAAAAGTGCTAAGTGGATTAATGGTTTAGAGTTTTTAGAAACTGAAAAATTAGGTTTTTGGGAAGAAAATGGTTATCACCGTCGTGGTGAACCTTGGGCGCAAGAACGTTATAGTAGTTAAATTGATGATTTAACCACCAATAATTTTTTTCAACAACGATAATTTACCTTTGTATGGTGCATAACGCCAATTGAGATCAAAAAGAAAGGTGTTTTTCAAAACACTTTTATCATGGGAAAAAGTATCAAACCCAGCTTTACCATGATAGCTACCAATTCCACTATCACCCACACCACCAAATGGTAAAGAAGAAATTCCCACTTGCATAATTGTGTCGTTAATACATACACCACCTGATGAAGTTTCTTGTAATATTTTCTGTTGCAGATTTTTATCGTCAGAAAAGATATATAAAGCTAGAGGTTTGGGTTTGGAGTTAATCAAATTAATTGCTTCTTCAATATCTGTATATTCAATGATCGGTAAAATAGGTCCGAATATCTCCTCTTCCATCACCGCATCTGTGAAAGAAACATTATCAAGTAATGTGGGTGCAATATAAAATGTTTCTGAGTTTGTTTCTCCACCGGCAATGATTTCCCCACAGTTGAGGAATTTGGTTAACCTATCAAAATGTTTCTGACTAATAATTCTCGGAAAATCTGGGCTAATTTCTGGGTTTTCTCCATAAAATTCTTGGATACATTTTTTTAAACTCTGCACTAAATCTGCTTTTATTTTTTTGTCAACTAATAAATAATCAGGTGCTATACAAGTTTGTCCAGCATTGATAAATTTACCCCAAATAATACGTTTAATTGTATGTTCGAGATTGATTTGAGAATCAACAATACAGGGACTTTTACCACCTAATTCTAAAGTAACTGGAGTCAGATGTTTTGCAGCTGCTGCCATGACTATTTTACCAATAGCTGTACCACCTGTAAAAAAGATGTGGTCAAATTTTTCTGCCAGTAATTTTTGACTGGTTTCTACTCCACCTTCTATGACTTTTATATATTCTGGTGGGAAATATTTACTGATTAGTTGGGATACTAAATTTGCAGTGTGGGGTGCAATTTCTGAGGGTTTGAGGATAGAACAATTTCCTGCTGATATTGCTCCAACTAAGGGTGATATGATTAATTGAAATGGATAATTCCAAGGGCCAATAATTAAAACCACTCCCAAGGGTTCGGGATAAATTTTAGCTGAGTAGTTGAAGAAATCCCAAGGAACGGCAGCTTTTTTAGGTTTTGCCCAATTTTTAATGTTTTTGATAGCGTAATCTATTTCTTTAATTACACCTATTTCTGTAGCATAGGTTTCAAATTCTGATTTACATAAATCAGCTTTTAATGCTTCTTTTACAGCTTCTTTATTTTCAATGACTAACTGTTTGAGGATTTTTAATTGTGTTAAACGAAAATTTACATCTTTAGTTTTTCCAGTTTGGAAAAAATCCTGTTGTTGATTGATGATTGCTTTAATATCAGTAGTTTCCAGAGTAATCATGTTTCTGTTTTCCTGATTTTTAAGTCATAATGTCATATTATACAGCATTAGTTAGGAGTTAAACCATCACGGAACTGCAATCTAGCGGTGATTGATGAATTATTTCTAATTGAAGAATTTTCAGTTTTAGTTATTTAATAATTGCTGAAATTCGGAAGTTGAATAAATAGCGATCATTTGTTTTGTTACCCTTAACCGTTTTACCTTTGCATTGACTGATTAAAAATGATATCTTTACTTTATTCAACCAGTCATAATTACTTAATATTAGCTAATTCAGGAAAAGCATCACAATTGACAGGTATTTTTAGTATATCCAGGACTTCAAGGAATAGATTAGGGTTGTTAATACTCCCAATATTCACATTTCTGTTACCCCAATGTCCCCAGTTCTTGTTATCCTTGAATTCTGGCTTAGGTACAAGTTCAAATCTATCATCATCACTATCAGGATAAAATTTTAACTCTTTAATCTGATTAGTAGCATAGAATGATTTCTGATTTGTTCTAATCCCTTGATAACTGACTTTCAATTCATTAAAATCAACCTCTTTACCACTTTGCAAGTCTGCCATGATTTGAGGTATTAATCTGGATTTGAGCAATTTTCTAACCAATTTAAAGAGAACCTGTGATTCAGAACTACAACCTGGCACATCAACATCACCAAAAGGTGTTTTTTGACTGTTTCCTGTATAATAGTGATAGCAGATAAGGTCAGGATCTTTAGTTTGGCTCCCATTCGCAGAACGACAACAGGAAATTCTGAGATATTTAATCTCTTCATATCTATGATGAATCTCTTTTTCTCTGCCAAGACTTAACTTGTTCTGATAAAAACCATGCTCAAAAGCAACAATTCTCTCATCATATTTCAGGTTAGAAGAAACAAAAAATATCAATAAAACACAGATCCAAATTACACCTATTACCACAATACCAATTGATGGGTTTTCTCGTATGTTTAAAAGGGATAAGAAACTGGGTGAACTTAGGAGTTTGGGATGCAATAATTCCAATATCTTGCTAAGTACCTCAATGATGAATAAAAAAACCCCTAGCAGACCAAAACTGGGAAAAAAAGCAATCATAAAACCAAGGCAGAGAGTATCCACCAATTTATTAGGTGCAAAAGGATTCTTGCAGGGGATTTCATCTATTTTGAGAAACCTACCAAGTTGATATTTCAAAGCTATTTCTTTTTCATGATCAGACAACTGTGTATACATAGGAATTACTCTCCTTTCATTAATTTCATTCAAATAATTTACTCACATTTGGCGATTGTGAAAATGTAGTTTAATTCTTTTAGTCGGTTTTACTGAAAATACTTGGGATCTGAGAAGATAAATTTGATAGCCATTATTTTCAGACTATCATGAAACCCGAACATTGGTTAAACTGGCTAACAGGAATGCGGAGATAAAGAATAGCAATCCTGATAAATATTTAAAATGTCTCTTAGATGAAAGGTTATTTTGTTTATAAATAATAATGAACAACATTACCAACAAACTCAAATATGGGATCTGGCAGACTATACGCACAAGCTGCCATAAAAGCTGAAACTCCTGGTTCTACATCCTCACAACTAAAACAAAAAATACCTCTGTGCCATTGGTAAAACCGTTGCTGGTTCACAGGTTAATAATTCCCCATCAGCACGGACTTCGTAAGTTTCAGGATTAACCTCGATTTGAGGTAAAGCATCATTTAATTTCATATCCCTTTTTGTTATTTTTCTCGTTCCTGAAACTGCAACAATTGATTTTTTTAAACCTAACTTTTGCGGAATTTCTGTTTCTAAACCAGCTTGAGAAATAAAGGTTAAAGATGTTTCATGACGCGCACCAGCAAAACTACCAAACATAGGACGACTATGAACAGGTTGAGGTGTGGGAATACTCGCATTAGCATCACCCATTTGTGACCAAGCAATCATTCCTCCTTTCACAACTATTTCTGGTTTGACACCAAAAAACGCAGGTTTCCATAAACACAAATCTGCGATTTTCCCCTCTTCCACAGAACCTACATAGTCAGCAATTCCATGGGTAATTGCCGGATTAATTGTATATTTAGCAACATATCTTTTTGCCCGCAAATTATCTGCTAAAGTCTCTCCGGGAACACTTCCCCGTTGTACTTTCATTTTATGGGCGGTTTGCCAGGTTCTAATTATTACTTCTCCTACCCTTCCCATCGCTTGAGAATCGGAAGCAATCATACTAAACGCGCCTAAATCATGCAAAATATCTTCAGCAGCGATAGTTTCTCGACGGATACGTGATTCAGCAAAAGCGACATCTTCAGGAATGCTAGGGTCTAGATGATGACAAACCATCAACATATCTAGGTGTTCATCTAGTGTGTTGAGGGTGTAGGGTCGCGTGGGATTGGTGGATGAAGGTAAAACGTTGGGTTGTCCACAGACTTTAATGATATCTGGTGCGTGTCCTCCCCCAGCGCCTTCGGTATGGTAGGTGTGAATTGCACGATGTTTAAAAGCAGCAATAGTGTCTTCTACAAAACCGGCTTCGTTTAATGTATCGGTGTGAATTGCTACTTGGATATCATACTCATCAGCGATGGTTAAACAAGTATCAATTGTGGAAGGTGTTGTTCCCCAGTCTTCATGGAGTTTTAAACCCATTGCACCAGCTTCTACTTGTTCTTTGAGTGCTTGGGGTTGACTGGTGTTACCTTTACCTAAAAATCCTAAGTTGACTGGGAAAGCATCAGCGGCTTGTAACATTCGGTAAATATTCCAGGGGCCTGGTGTACAAGTTGTGGCATTTGTGCCTGTAGCTGGGCCTGTTCCACCGCCAATCATTGTTGTAATACCGGAAGCAATTGCTACTTCTATTTGTTGGGGACAGATAAAATGAATGTGAGTATCTATTCCCCCTGCTGTGAGAATCATTCCCTCACCGGCTAATGCTTCTGTTCCCGGGCCAATAATGATATCTATATTATCTTGAATATAAGGATTTCCGGCTTTACCAATTTTGTGAATTTTGCCATTTTTAATGCCAATATCTGCTTTGACAATTCCCCACCAATCTAAAATCAAAGCATTAGTAATTACTAAGTCTACTGCACCATCGGCATTGGAAATTGGAGATTGTCCCATGCCATCTCTAATTACTTTTCCGCCGCCAAATTTTACTTCGTCACCGTAGGTTGTAAAGTCTCTTTCTACTTCTATAAATAGTTCTGTATCAGCTAATCTAATTCTATCTCCTACTGTTGGTCCGTAGGTTTCAGCGTAGGCTTGGCGGTTCATTTTGTAGGGCATTTTTTATCCTTTTTTTTGTATCACGCAGAGTCGCAGAGAGAGGTTTAGAGGTTGCCGTTTATTTTATTATTAAATCCGTAGATTTGGCGTGTACCAACTAGGGGAATTAAGGTGATTTCTTTTTCGTCTCCTGGTTCAAATCTCACTGCTGTTCCTGCTGGTATATCTAATCGCATTCCTCGCGCTTTTTCTCTGTCAAATTCTAGGGCGTTATTGACTTCGTAAAAGTGAAAGTGTGAACCAATTTGGATGGGTCTGTCTCCTGTGTTTGCTACTGTTAGTTTGGTGGTGGGACGACCTTGGTTAAGTTCAATTTCTCCGTCTGGAGTGATAATTTCGCCTGGTATCATGGTTGTTATTTGCTGAATAATTGAATTGACAAAATCTCAAGCATTAAAATTAAGGATTGAAATTCACATATTTTTAAATTTCTCTTTGAATAAAGTAGATTGTAAGAATACTGCTTGATAGCTAATGTTGATAATCTGTAAATATAAAAATGAACGACAGATAAAGAGGATATCAACTAATAAATAAAGGATGAAGTTGATACCTACATTTTTTTCCGTTGTCTGACTAGCATAGACAATGTAAATTATATAAATCAGTATATAGGCAAAGATGAATGTATATAACCACGGTAGATATTTTTTTATTTTTCTTCCTTTGCTGGCAACTTCTCGATTTTGTTTTTTTAAGTAAGATGATAAGTTTGATAATACATTCCACATTCCCCAAATATTGTACAGGGGAATAGAAAAACACATCACTCCACCCCAAGGAGTAACTGGATAATCATTATTGATTTTTTTGATGGTATTATTGAGGAAATATACCCATATTATTAAGCATAGGTAAGTTAATCTTTCTAAGAAACTCTGTACTATTTTTAAATAGTCCCAAAATTTATAAACTAGATATAATAATTGCTCAATCCAACTAGATAAAATTCCTGTGATATCAGTAATGTTAATGATTGTAGAAAATGCTTGAGAACGTGATATAAAAATGTCATATATGATGGATATGATAAATAAAGCTTGAATAGAAATAAGTAGCCATGATAGAACGATAATCACATAACTAATTATTTGTAAGTATTTCGCAGAGTTACAAACTGCTTCGATTGCTGCTATTGATGGTTTTCTGCCAACTGCTACTATCGCTCCTGTTGCATTTGGGTTAGCAGGGACTATTTGATATGGTTGCTGTTTCTTTTGTGTTAAATTGGATTGAGAGAATGATTGATTTTTAGTTTTTTTTGCTGATTTAATCTTGGTGGCATTTAATGTAATTACATCAGATGGAGATGACGAGTTAAAATTGATCTCTTGTTGCCATTCTATGGTTTGATTATTACTGAGTTTCCCGCAAACTACTAAAGTTGAATAGGTAGGAATATCTAATTTACTCAATCCTTTATAAATGTATTTAACTATTTCTGTTTGATTCAGTTTTTTAGAAGATTCTAATAAGACTATTATTTTTTGATGCTCAACTGTTACTTTCGCTTGAATATTTTGAGGGTTTAATGCTTGGTTAATAAGTCCAGAAATTGCTGTAATATCACCACTTTTTGCCAGTTTTACAAGGTTCATTCCACACTCATCCGGTAGATAAATACGCAGATTTTGATAATCATTCAAATAATCTAATCAGACTAGAAATATAAAATTAACGAATGGGGTTGTGTACCGTTACTAACTTTGTCCCATCGGGAAAAGTTGCTTCTACTTGAACTTCAGGAATCATTTCTGGTACTCCTTCCATGACATTATCACGGGTTAATAAACTTGTGCCATAACTCATTAATTCGGCTACAGTTTGTCCATTTCTTGCTCCTTCTAAAATTGCGGCGGAAATGTAAGCTACTGCTTCGGGATAATTGAGTTTTAAACCTCTTTCTTTGCGTCTTTCTGCGACTAAACCAGCGGTAAAAATTAATAATTTATCTTTTTCTTGGGGTGTCAGTTGCATTTTGATCTCCTGGTGATTTTAAATTTGCCAGACTCTTGGTATACAATTACCACGATTTAATAAGGATACTCGTAAATTTTGCCAAATATTTGTAAACAAACTCCTAACTTCTGTTGTGGAATGACCACGATAACGACACAAAAATCCATGTTCTAAGCGAGTTACCCCAACATCAAGGTTATGGATATTTAAAAGACGTGCTTGTTTGATTATTTCTGGGGATATGGTTAAACCAACCACTATAAAACTACCAATAACTGGTTTTCCTGCTAACCCGTGGATACTGTGAAATACTTCAGTGCTACCGGGTATATATTGGCGATCTATCCATAATGGAATATTATTTTGCCATATTTCTGTGTGCGATCGCATTTCTCCCTGTAAAAATTTCTCATTTCTAGCACTTCTTCCCAGTCTCGTAATTTCCCAACCGATAAAGCTGGCGTTTGTAGCTAATTTTACTCGTAAATCTTGCCGATAAACAGCACCATCAAACAAAATTGTTTCTTGGGGTAAATGTTCTAAACAAGCACCTGCATCAACTTGGATATTTACAGTTTGTCTAGCTGGTAAGCCATTACTGCGATATATTTTACTGGCTGCGGCAGTAGTAATTAATACTTGTGTATTCTTTTGTAAGTGAATTTCGGCAGATAGACGATCGCCCCCCACTACACCCCCAGCAGTATGTAAAATCACACTATGACATACTTGTTGTCCTTCTGGATAGAAAGGACGCTGAATTTTCAAAGGTGCTTGGTTATGGTTATAAATTAACTGTGTAGAATTTTGGCGTTGGGCATAAACTAAGTTAAGTTGGCCATACCAACTTTTATCTATGTGATTGTTCATTTTAGGAGCTAGAGGAGATCAAGAGTTCAGGAGTTCGAGGACAATAGAAGAATAAAGAACTAATTTTTCTCCCACTCACCCACTCACCCCCTCACCCTCTATTCAGTATCTATACCTAGAGATTGTAATTTTTCAGCAAGTTGTTGCGATCGCGCTTCTGCTAATTGTGCGCGTTGTTGTGCTGTTTGAATTTGTTCTTCTGGAGTAGGGTAACGCTCTCCGGCTTGATTATACCAATAAAGCCATTCCCGGACTACACCGCCATAATTGCCCCGTTCACAACCAATACCTAAACCAATTTCTGGCAACCATACGGGGTTAGTTGGTTGTAATTCATATCTACCGTTCACTAATTTGTATACTTCTAATCGGGGTTTACGACGACGACGAGAAGAATAAATCACATAGTAAAGTACACCCAAAGCCGCATATTCATCTAGCTTAACGCTGTACTCTTTGCGATAATTAGGAGAAACTACCTCTAAAATCCAAATAGGAACAACGTTTTCATCCCACAATACATAACTAGGACGTAGCTCCTCATCATAACAGCGGTCTACCCCCAAACTTAAAAAGGCATCTGGCACAATGGGTAACTCATCAGGGTGATAATAAATACCCATATCCACACCAAAAAACCAGTCCATCCGTTCTGACCAAAGTGTGAGCAGTGTAGCCTTGAGTAATGCTGGTATTAGTTCTTGCAGTTCGTTATCCACAGGTGTTTCATCCGAGTCTGGTAATTCTTCAGCAGAGGGTAAGTACCTGGGCAGGTTGAAATTCAAAATCATGACTTTCTGCTCCAAAATGCGGACAATCGCTGACATTTTCTTCCTGCTACGGCATTATGGGCTATGGCAAGGCATAATATCTGAAGTAAAGTTTTCTGATCCCACAACTATGGGATATGTTTAATGCCTAGTTTAATATCAAAACAGATAATTTTTGCTGAATTGTTACAGATAAGCACTAAACTTAAAAGTCTTGTAGAGAAAAAATAATTATAAATGAAGTAATCATGTCCAAAGTTCTTGTTTCCGATCCGATTGATAAAGCTGGTATTGACATCCTTTCCCAAGTTGCTACTGTTGATGTCAAAACAGGCTTAAAACCAGCAGAACTGCAAGAGATTATTGGTGAGTATGATGCACTGATGATCCGTTCAGGAACTCGTGTCACACAAGAAATTATAGAAGCCGGTACACAGTTAAAAATCATTGGCCGCGCTGGTGTGGGTGTGGATAATGTAGATGTTGCCGCTGCCACTCGAAAAGGTATTGTAGTTGTTAATTCTCCAGAAGGAAATACCATTGCCGCAGCGGAACACGCACTGGCAATGATGTTATCTTTATCCCGTCATATTCCGGACGCTAATGCTTCTGTAAAAAAAGGAGAATGGGATCGTAAAACCTTCGTAGGTGCAGAAGTATACAAAAAAACTCTGGGAATTGTCGGGTTAGGAAAAATCGGTTCTCATGTAGCAAATGTAGCTAAAGCTATGGGAATGAAATTATTAGCTTATGATCCCTTTATTTCCAGAGAAAGAGCCGAACAAATTGGTTGTCAATTGGTGGAATTAGATTTACTTTTCCAACAAGCTGACTACATCACTTTACACATTCCTAAAACCCCGGAAACCGCTAATTTAATCAATGCTAAAACCTTAGCGAAGATGAAACCCAATGCCAGAATTATTAACTGTGCTAGGGGTGGAATTATTGATGAAGCAGCTTTAGCAACAGCGGTAAAAGAGGGTACAATTGCAGGAGCAGCTTTAGATGTATTTGCGTCTGAACCTCTGGGAGAATCAGAATTGCGATCGCTAGGTAAAGAAATTATTCTTACCCCCCACTTAGGTGCATCCACCGCCGAAGCCCAAGTCAATGTAGCCATAGATGTAGCAGAACAAATCCGCGATGTTTTACTAGGACTACCAGCCCGTTCAGCAGTAAATATCCCCGGACTCGGTCCAGATATCTTAGAAGAACTTAAACCCTATATGGAATTGGCGGAAACCTTGGGTAACTTGGTGGGACAACTTGCCGGAGGCAGGGTAGAAACCCTGAATGTAACTTTACAAGGGGATCTGGCGACTAACAAAAGTCAGCCTTTAATTATCGCCGCACTCAAAGGACTACTTTACCAAGCCCTGCGAGAACGGGTAAATTATGTCAACGCCAACATCGAAGCCAAAGAAAGAGGCATTCGAGTTATTGAAACCAGAGATGCTTCTGCACGAGACTATGCAGGTTCTTTACATCTGGAAGCTACAGGTACTCTAGGAACTCATTCTGTGACCGGCGCTTTATTGGGAGATAAAGAAATTCATTTAACAGATGTTGATGGTTTCCCCATTAATGTTCCTCCCAGCAAATATATGTTATTCACCCTCCACCGTGATATGCCGGGAATTATCGGTAAACTCGGTTCTTTATTGGGAAGTTTCAATGTCAATATTGCCAGTATGCAAGTAGGCCGGAAAATTGTCCGTGGTGATGCAGTCATGGCTTTGAGTATTGATGATCCTTTACCAGATGGCATCCTAGAGGAAATTAAACAAGTTTCTGGTATTCGGGACGCGTATACAGTCACACTTTAACTGATCGCAGCAGTCTGGAGAGTGGGAGAGTGGGAGAGTGGGAGAAAAGTTAGTTCTTTATTGTTAAATTCTTCTGTCTCTTGCCTCTTCCTTTTCCCAGTTCCCAGTTCCCAGTTCCCAGTTCCCTATTTTCACAACTAATCTAAAATCTAAACTTTAAAATTTATATGGCAAATACCTGGTGGGAATTAAAAATCTTATGTGAACCAGACCTGGAAGATTCTATCTTTTGGCGACTGGAAACTTTTGGTTGTCGTGGTACTGCTAGTGAAAGTAAAGGTAATTCTTCCTTATTAAAAGCTTATTTACCCAGTTTTCAAGCACAATTATTAGATTTATCAGCATTATCATTACTTTTACGCCAAGATGCTTTGTGTGTAGGGTTATCATCTCCCATGCTGCACTGGGATTTAATTGACGAAGAAGATTGGGCTACTAATTGGAAAAAGCATTGGCAACCTGAAGAAATAGGCGATCGCTTCCTCATTAACCCCGCATGGCTACCCCTCCCCCAATCTTTAGAAAGGTTAGTCATTCGTCTTGATCCAGGTGTCGCTTTTGGTACAGGTAATCATGCCACAACTCAATTATGTCTGGAATCTCTAGAAATGCGATTAAGCGATGTCCCGGATTCTTTTATAGGTAATGAAGAGCAAAAAAAACCTGTTGTCATAGCTGATATCGGTTGTGGTTCTGGTATCCTTTCCATTGGTGCAATACTCTTAGGTGCAGAAAAAGTTTACGCTGTAGATACAGATCCTTTGGCTGTAAAATCAACCTTCAGTAATCGCGCTCTTAATGATATTAATTCGGAACGTTTAGTTCCAGCCCAAGGGAGTATAGACGCTTTACAAAAAATAGTTGAACAACCTGTTGATGGTATTGTTTGCAATATTTTGGCTGATGTAATTATTGAGTTAATCCCAGAAATGAGTAGCATTGCCAAACCTAGCACCTGGGGTATATTTAGCGGTATTTTATTAGAGCAATCAAAGGCTGTAGCCGACGTTTTAGAACAAAATGGTTGGGTGGTAGCCACTCTGTGGAAAAGAAAAGAATGGTGTTGTTTAAATGCCCGTCGGTCTTAAGAATAGGGTGTTGGGTGTGGAGGGGAGAATATTTTTACCAATTACCAATTACCTATTACCTATTACCCATTACCCATCACCATTAAATCAGAGTTTTTAAATGTTGAATTAATTGTGGTGCTTTAACTACACCTTCAATTCTATCCACTGGCTGGCCTTGCTTAAACAATACTAAAGTTGGTAAAGCCTCAATTCCATACTGACTAGCTAACTGCGTGTACTTTTCTGTGTCAATTTTTACGATGCGTAGACGGTCTTTTAATTGATTATTAACTTGTTCTAAAATTGGCACCATCATTTTACATGGGCCACACCAGTCAGCATAAAAATCTACTAATACAGGTACATCAGAACCAGATAGCATTTCTTCAAAGCTGTTAAATTGCTTTTTAGTTGTCATGATGACATACACCTATTTCTAATAGTTTATTTTTATAGTAGTTCTTAGAATATAAAATCGGTGCAATTTTATATTTTCTTGATAAATGAAATGTTTAGGGTAATGGGTAATGGGTAATGGGTAATGGGTAATAATTTATTTACCCCCTCACCCAATCACCCACTTATCTCCAGTAACTGATTAAGCTGGCTGAATTAAATTTTCCATACCTTGGATAACTGTGGCTGATTCAATTTTGTCACCAGCTTTGAGTGTATCTAAAATATCTCTACCCTCGATCAGATAACCAAAGACGGAATAGCGACCATCTAAAAGGTTGCGTCCTGCGGGGGTCAGTTCTGGTTCAAACAAAAAGAAGAACACTTGAGAAGAACCGCCATCTACATCACTTTCAGGACGTGCCATTGCTAAAGCCCCAAAGGAAGAGAATGGTAAAACTGGCATATCCAGATAACGTCCCGCTTGTTCTAGGGTAATACCATAGGTTGGTTCTTTATCACCTTCTGCCAATATTTCCAAGGGAATAGCCCGATATTCACCAGTTTTAGGGTCAATAAAACCTACTTCTTTACCTGGTGGATCTCCAGTTTGTAGTACATAAGATTCTTCAGAACGGGTAAATTCTAACCCATCATAGAAACCCCGTTGTACTAAATCAACAAAATTACCAGCAGTTACAGGGGCGCTATAACCATCTACTACTACAGCTAAATCACCTTTGTTTGTTTTAATGGCAATAGTAGCGCGACCTTTGAGTTGAGGTAAGTTACTGTACTCATCGGGGACTTCAAAGGGAAATCCTTTAACCATTGATTCTTCTAGCAAGGAGACAGTTTTAAGTAATTTGGCTCTACCTTCTAGAATTGGGTCTTTTTGTTTGTTGTTAACTATTTCTTGTAGTTCTGCAATACCAGATTTTAGTTCAGTAATCCAAGCTTCTGCTTGCTCTTGGCGTTCTTCTGGAACGCTTGCTAAGATTTTGGAGGGTTGATCTAAAATCCGTGATGCTTGTTTGAGGTCTCTGGAAACAGCACCCCATCTTTTGTTGGCACGTAGTTGATTGGCAATATCTTCTAAACTACCTTGCAATTTCCGTACTGGTTTATTGTCAATGGGGAGTGCATACCTTAACAAGGCTTTCCCGTCTGTGATGGCGTTACCCGCAGGTAAGGCAGCATAACTGGATGGAGTCCAAGCAAATGTGGTGATACCTACAAGTATTGTTACCAGCAGTATTGCTTTGAGGCTGTATTTCAGCCAGGACTTTATGAGGTTAAACATGGAATTTCTCAAATGCAGCATCAAAATTTTTTGACTGGAATTCACCCATCATTCATCTTCCCATATTCAGGGGATTGGTAATTGGAAGATAGAGAATATGAATAACCCAATGCCTAATGACTAATGACTAATGACTAATTACGGGTACAATAAATGCCGACTGTCTTCCACAATTTAAAAGTTTCATGATCTCTAGTAATGACTTTCGACCCGGTGTTTCTATTGTACTAGACGGGTCTGTATGGCGAGTAGTTGAATTTCTTCACGTTAAGCCAGGCAAAGGTTCTGCTTTTGTGAGAACTAAACTGAAAAATGTTCAAAATGGCAGCGTGGTGGAAAAAACGTTCCGGGCTGGGGAAACTGTACCCCAAGCTACTTTAGAGAAAATCACGATGCAGCACACCTATAAAGAGGGTGACGACTTCGTGTTTATGGATATGGAAACCTATGAAGAAGGTAGATTGAGTGTTGCCCAAATTGGTGATCGCGTCAAATACCTCAAGGAAGGTATGGATGTGGAAGTTATCAAGTGGGGGGAACAAGTATTAGAAGTGCAACTACCTAATTCTGTAGTTCTGGAAATAACTGAAACAGACCCTGGTGTTAAAGGTGATACTGCTACTGGTGGCACTAAACCAGCAATATTAGAAACCGGCGCCCAGGTGATGGTTCCCTTGTTTATTTCTCAAGGTGAACGGATCAAGATAGATACCAGAGAAGATAAATATTTAGGTAGGGAATAAACAGCATTTTGGGGATATCTAAGATTGATTTCTAGTCCTTGTCATCCCACCAAGTAGGAGCAATGAATTATCTCTAGTAATACCCAGAAATACAACAAAATTTCTTGGTATTACCTCCTAGATGGGGTGTCAGTAACATTTAATATTTTATTAATGTATTAATTGTTCTTAGTAATCTAGTATCCTGTTTTTAAATGTTTGTTGATTACCATACTTAAAATTCTAATTTACAGTTAGGTCGAGGTAAAAAATATTGTGCCATTAGACTTTAATGAAATCCGCCAATTGTTAGCGACTATTGCCCAAACTGACATCACTGAGGTAACTCTCAAAAGCGATGAATTTGAGCTAGTAGTACGTAAAGGTGTTAACAATACTGTACTGCCGACTGATCAAGCAACTACCAGCGGCATTGTGAGTACAGGAATAACTCCTACATCTGTACCTGCACCGTTGTCAGAAACGATTGTTAGCCGTGATAATTCTACTCCTAGTTCACCATCCCCTGTGGCAGTTAATTCCTCATCATCTAAGTGGGTAGAAGTCGAATCACCAATGGTGGGGACATTCTATCGCGCTCCTGCGCCTGGTGAAGATCCATTTGTGGAAGTGGGCGATCGCGTCAAGACTGGTCAATCAGTTTGTATTATTGAAGCAATGAAGTTGATGAATGAGATAGAAGCCGAAGTCTCTGGACAGGTGATGGAAATTCTCGTTCAAAATGGTGAACCAGTAGAATATGGTCAACCTCTGATGCGAATTAATCCCGATTAAGTATTAATATCTAAATGACCATCAAAGTTTTTGTTAAAACTCTACAATACTTACGGGTTAATCCTGATGAAACAAGCGTTGACTGTACCACCGGAAGTTGTACAACAAGTAGCTGAATACTTTAGCCTGTTAAGTGAGCCGATGCGCCTACGCCTTTTACACTTATTACAGGATGATGAAAAATGTGTGCAAGAGTTAGTAGATGCAACACAAACTTCTCAGGCGAATGTATCGAAGCACCTGAAAGTAATGTGGCAAGCCGGAATCCTCAGCCGTCGTAGTGAAGGAACTTGCGCTTACTATCGGGTGGAAGATGAAATGATTTTTGATTTATGTAATCGGGTTTGTAATCGCCTCGCTATGAGGCTGGAGGAACAAGCCCGTAGTTTTAGGGTGTTAAATAAAAATTAGTTATTAGTTATTAGTCATTAGTCATGAGTATTTTTTTCTATGGCTAATGACCAATGACCAATGACTAAAGAGGATAATTTTCGTTAAAACTTGTCCGAGTTAATGGTTGTGGAATTTCTACCCCTTCACCACCTAAAACATCTAAGGGTTTACCATCAACTTCAATGTAAACTTTGGCATTAGGATTTAAGGTTGTTGCAGTGTAGACAACCTGACCTACACGACCAACCATTGAGCTACTACCACCACCAGTAGTAAAGTCAGAAGATAAATTAACGTGGACTTCATTATCTTCTACTTTTAGACTCAGCAGTTTGGTTTCTGGGGGAATGGTTGTGGAATTTGTACCTTCCGTTGGTCCTGCCAATAATGTTTTAAAAACGTTTTCTAAGGCTTGCTGGGGCTGTGCTGCTGATATTTTTAATGGCTGTGGGACTAATTCAAGGCTTTTTTCTGTTGGTTTTAACCAATAAATATTGGCTGTTTGTTCATTACCTTGGGTGGTTAATGGCTGTTCTGGTTGTTTAATAGTTTGAGAAGTGTTTCCTGGTGTGGGGGGAGTTTTGGGGGTTTGGGATGTGAACCAAGCTACTCCACCGCTAACAGCTACAACAGCTGCCGATACTGCTGCTATTACACCTGATGAAATATTACGGTTAGTTGTTCTTTGTTGTTCATTCATATATATAACCTGCTTGACAAAGGGTTGAATTACTATTGATGTGAGGAGTAGCCTGATAAAAGACGATATGGAAGTTTGATGAGTTTCTTAAAACTGATAGATGCCTGGATATATGATTGATATTTCTGGTAACTTATCTGCTAACTTGATATTTGCCTATTTCAGCAATTAATAATTTTGCACCCATAGTAACTTTATCTGATCTTTAATTTTAGGTTGACAGTTCTCTTCCGTCACATAAACTTTGCTACAAATATAATCAATTCTTGAAATACGGTTATTAACAGAGTGGATGGGTAGATATTTAATACCCTACATCTTTATGAGTGGTAAAGGTTGTTAAATTTATATATCCATAAGTATGAAGTAGTGAAACTTCTGTGTATTTGTCCTTACTCCTTAAATCAGTCCTCTATTATATCTATATCTAATATATTAATCAATTTCTTGAGGGTATTTTCCTGAAATTGGTGAGTGAATATTTACCCATTTTTTACAGCATCGTGAAATTTGTATTTAGCCATTTTATGTATCAAAGTTTATTTGTCAAGGGCGGGTAGGATACCCACCCCACAATGGTTATATTTTACCCTTCTATGGCTTGTTTAATCCATTGTTGTAAGGTGTTTACAACTTCGTCAATGGCTATTTCCTGAGTTTCACGGGTTGCTCGTTTGACTACTTCTACTTTACCATTAGCGATCGCTCTCCCTGTAACAATTCTAAAGGGAATGCCAATTAAATCTGCATCTTTGAATTTTACACCTGCTCTTTCGTCTCTGTCATCTAATAATGTTTCTACACCTGCTTTATTGAGTTCGGTGTAAAGTTTTTCGGCGATTTCGATTTGTTGAGCATCTTTGATATTAGGAATGGTAACAATGGCGTGATAAGGTGCGATCGCTACAGGCCAAATTATCCCATCTTTATCATAGGATTGTTCTACTGCTGATTGTGCTAACCGGGAAACTCCCACACCATAACAACCCATGAGTAAAGGTTTTTCTTCCCCTTGCTCATTGGTATAAACTGCACACATTGCTTGGGAGTATTTTGTACCGAGTTGGAAGATGTGACCGGCTTCTATACCCCTTGCTGTTTCTAGGGTTTGGGTAGAATCATGGAGAGAGCGATCGCCTGGTCTAGCTTTCCGAATATCTACTGTTAATTCTGGTAATTTAAACTGCTCACCCCAATTTGCCCCGACTACGTGAAAGCCTGTTTCATTTGCTCCGGTGACAAAGTTTTTTAACTCTACCGCAGTTTGATCAACCAAGCGAACAAACTTAGCATTTACCTGTTTAGTTCCCGTAATATAATCATCACCTAAATCTGGAGAAATATAACCCAAAGGTAAAGATTTTACTGCCCAAGTCGCAATTATTTCATTAGTTGGTACACTCAGAGAAATAATAGTTTTAGCATTAAATTGAGGAGCTAATTTAGTTAATTCATTTTGTAATTTTACCTCATTAACTTCCTGATCTCCCCGAATATTCACCAACACTAAAACAGTCAAACCATGATCATAAACAGTTTGATATAAAACATTTTTCACAACTTGAGTAGGAGAACATTTCAAGAAATTACAAAGTTTTTCTATGGTATCCGTTCCCGGAGTTTCCCGTTTTTCAAGAGTAGTAAAAGGTGAGGTTTCCAAATCCGCAGGTAAAGAAACAGCCTTTTCTACATTTGCTGCATATTTCCCATCTTCAGTGTAGAGAACTTCATCCTCTCCCGCATCTGCTAACACCATAAATTCCGTCGAACCAGAACCACCAATCGCACCAGAGTCAGCTTCTACCGCCCGAAAAGCTAAACCAGAACGGCGTAACATATTAGTGTATGCTTGGTACATATCCTGGTAAGTTTGCTTTAAACTTTCCTCATCAGCATGGAAAGAATAACCATCTTTCATGATAAATTCTCTCCCCCGCATTAAACCAAAACGAGGACGAATTTCATCCCGAAATTTAGTTTGAATTTGATATAAATGTACGGGTAATTGACGATATGAACGAATCATATCACGGGCAACAGCGGTAATTACTTCTTCATGGGTGGGGCCTAAACCTAACTGTTGTTCCCTCCTATCAATCAGAGAAAACATGATACCCTCAGCTTTAGTGTAGGTATCCCATCTTCCCGACTCCTTCCATAACTCAGCCGGTTGTATTTGCGGTAATAGACATTCTTGTGCGCCGGTGGCGTTCATTTCTTCCCGTACTATCTGGGATATCTTTTGTAAAACTCGCCACATTAAAGGCAGATACGCATAGACACCACTACCGATGCGACGAATATAACCTGCGCGGAGTAAGAGTTTATGACTGGGAATTTCCGCATCTGCTGGGTCATCCCTGAGTGTAACAAATAACATTTGTGATAGTCGCATCGTTTTTTCCTTACATTTGTAATTTCTTGTCACTTTCCCCACATCTTCATCACACTTCATTGTCAACAGACTGACTAAAAATCAAGAAGATGTAAGCTAAAAGTAGAGACAAAATATATATTTTATGTCAATTTGCCATGCAAGAGTCTAATTTTAGTAATAATCGGGATTTTTTACGACAGTGTGCTACCTTAGCAGCTATAGTTGGCGGTTTTATTGTCAATGTAGTATCTAACGTTGCTCCGCTGAATGGTATGAGCATTGGGGCAATTTCTAACACTTTATTTAAAGATGTGTTAGTTATTCCCGCTAACTATGCTTTTATCATCTGGGGTGTAATTTACTTGGGTTTGTTTGCTTTCGGAGTTTATCAATTTTTGCCTAGTCAAAAACAAGATCCAGATTTACGTAAAACTGGGTATTTGTTAGTAGTTGCTTCTATTGCTCAGTGTATTTGGGTTTATTTATTTTTATCCCGATTTTTCGCTGTTTCTATTTTAGCAATGTTGGGAATTTTGATACCTCTAATTATGATTCATCAACGCTTAGGAATTGGGGAAAAGCGAGTCAGTAAAAATAAAAAGTTTTGTCTTCATTATCCCATTAGTATATATTTGGGTTGGATTAGTGTCGCAACTATTGTCAATGTTGCCTGTGCATTGTATTTTATTAATTGGAATGGTTTTGGTATTAGTGGGGAAGTTTGGACTGTAATTATGTTATTAGCAGCAGCGGGAATTTCTGCTGTGATGGTGCTAAATTATCAAGATATTGCTTATACAGGGGTGACAGTTTGGGCTTTGGTAGCAATTGCTGTTAAACATGGAGATCATTCTATCATCAGAAATACTGCTTTAGGTTTAGCAATTGTGCTGATGGTGATTATATTTATGAAAGGTTGGCGTAGATAGATAGAACTTAGAAACTAAACAAATGACTCAGGGTAAAATATTGTTGAAATCAGGGACTTTGTGGGATAAAATTAAACAAACTACTACCCATGCTTTAGAGTGTGGGGCTTTAAAATCTATTCCCACGGAATTGGAAATTGTGGAACATGAACAAGTTAAATTTGTAGTCAGAATTTTAGCAAATTTGAACCGGAAAAAAGCTGCTCAAAAGCAACAGGAAAAACAAACTGTGGCAACTGGTAAAGAGTTTAATCCGTTTTTACCTTATGAACAAGATTTGTTTGTAGCAGATGTTTCTGAAACTCATGTTTGTATTTTAAATAAATTCAATGTTGTTGATTATCATTTATTAATTATTACCCGTGCTTTCGAGGAACAAGAGAGTTTATTAACCGTAGAAGATTTTACCGCAATGTGGGCGGTTTTAGGTGATGTGGATGGGTTAGTATTTTATAATGGTGGTAAAATTGCCGGTGCGAGTCAGCGACATAAACATTTACAAATAGTACCAATAACTAAAAACGAAATACCGATTACACCTTTATTAGCAGCGGCTAAATTTAAAGATGGTATTGCAACTATTCCTGGACTTCCTTTTTTACACGCTTTTACTACTTTTGAACCAGAAGAAAGCCCAGAGGTGACGTTAGCAAAATATTATGCTTTACTAGAGGTAGTAGGTATTGAGGCTGTTGATAATAGTAAACAATCGGGAGCATATAACTTTTTAGCTACACGAGAATGGATGTTAATTGTACCCCGTTCTCAAGAAGAATTTGAGTCAATTTCTATTAATTCTTTGGGGTTTGCTGGTGCTTTGTTGGTAAGAAATTCTCAACAAATGCAGCTGGTTAAAGATATTGGTCCGATGAATATTTTAAAAAATGTTGCTTTAGGCTTTTCTAAGGAATTATGAATTAAGTTTCGCGCAAAGGTGCAAAGGAGCAAAGACGCAAAGTTTAGGTAAGTAAGTTAAAATAATCTGCGTTTATCTGCGTTTATTTGCGGTTAAAAAATATTTTGATAAGGAAATATAATTATGGAATCTCTAGATATAAAATGGATTCGTTCCCAATTTCCGGCATTAACACAAACTATCAACGGAAACCCTGCGATTTTTTTTGATGGCCCTGGGGGAACGCAAGTACCGGGTGCTGTGTTAGATAATATCAATGATTATTTAGTTAGGTCTAATGCCAATGCTCATGGTTATTTTACCACCAGCATGAGAACTGATGCGGTAATTAATTCTGCCAGAGCAGCGATCGCAGATTTTTTAGGATGCGATAATGATGAAGTGGTATTTAGTGCAAATATGACTACTCTCGCTTTTAGTGTCAGTCGCGCTATTGGGAGAGAATTACAACCAGGTGATGAAATTGTTGTTACAAAATTAGACCACGCTGCTAATATTTCTCCTTGGGTTGCTTTAGAAGAACAGGGTGTAAAGGTCAAAATTGTTGATGTTAATATTGCCGATTGTACCCTAGATTTAACTGATTTAGAAACCAAGATTAATTCTAAAACAAAATTAGTTGCTGTCACCTATGCTTCTAATGCTGTGGGAACAATTAATGATATTACCAACATCGTTAAATTAGCCCATAGTTTTGGGGCTTTGGTGTTTGTAGATGCTGTCCATTATGCACCCCACGCACCCATTAATGTTCATCATTTAGACTGTGATTTTCTCGCTTGTTCGGCTTATAAATTCTTTGCTCCCCACGTTGGAATTTTATATGCAAAACGAGAACATTTAACTAGATTTTCTCCCTATAAAGTTAAACCTGCATCTAATGAAGTTCCGTCTAGATGGGAAACGGGAACTTTAAATCATGAAGGTTTAGCTGGTTTAGTAGCGACAATTAATTATTTAGCAAAATTAGGTTGTCACGTTTCCCCAACTTTAGATAATGAATTAATTGATTCTTTAATAGCAGCAGATAGGGAAGGTTTAACTACCTTTCATTGTCCCCGATTTCTAACTTCAGAAACACAAGAAAATCATGAATTAGCATCTGCTTATCATAGTCGTCGTGCGGCTTTGTTAGCAGCAATGACAGCGATTCAACAATATGAAAGAGAATTAAGTAAAAAGTTAATTTCTGGTTTGTTAGAAATTCCTGGTGTGCAGGTTTATGGAATTACAGAACCGGAAAAATTTAACTGGAGAACTCCCACCGTTGCAATTACCATTGATGGGAAAAAACCCGCAGAAATAGCCAAAATTTTAGGAGAAAAAGGCATCTTTACCTGGCATGGAAATTTCTATGCTATGGAACTAACAGAAAAATTAGGTGTAGAAAAATCCGGTGGTTTATTGAGAATTGGTTTAGCACATTATAATACTGGGGAGGAAATAGAGCAGTGTTTACAAACTATTTCTACCTGCTGTAGACAATGAAAAATCAAAAACTTTCAACTCTTAACTCTCTGCGACTCTGCGCCTCTGCGTGAAACAAAATCTATCTAAATACCCGACTCTTTTGTCTAGAAGTCGGGTATTAATAATCATGACTAACTAACAGGAATTGCTTCACCACAAGACATAATTACAGGGAAAATATGAACATTGGGAGCGTGCATTGCTAAAATTCCTAAATTAGCACGATTCAGCAAATCAGCTTCAGTTCTAACTACCATTCCCCGACTATCTAAAATAGAATGATGGAAGTTAAAGCCATTCAAATTAAAAGCCATACTCCCGACACCTAATGCAGCAAACCAAATACCGATGGTGGGTAATGCTGCTAGTAAAAAATGAAAAGAACGGTGATTTTTACTGGCGAATAACGGAGTTAATAAACGTCCTAAAAAACCATAATGTCCAGCTAAATAGCTATAGGTTACTTGGCGTTGACCTAATTTATAGCCAGTATTGGGTGATTCGTTTTCGGTGGTTTTTCTAAATAGGGTAGATGTCACCAATGAACCATGGAGAGAACTTAAAAATGCACCACTAAAAATTCCCGCAACTCCTAACATATGGAAGGGGTGCATTAAGATATTATGGTCGCCTTGGAAAGCTAACATAAAGTGAAAAGTTCCCGCAATTCCCAAGGGTAAACCATCAGCAAAACTACCTTGACCAATGGGGTAAATTAATAATACTGCTGTCGCTGCTGCTGCGGGTGCAGAATAGGCAATTGCTAACCAAGGACGCATTCCTAAACGGTAACTTAATTCCCATAAACGTCCTAAATAACACCAAATTCCAATCAAAAAATGCAGGACAATTAGTTGATAAGGTCCGCCATTATAAAGCCATTCATCTATGGAAGCTGCTTCCCAAATTGGATAAAAATGTAAACCAATGGCGGCGGAAGTTGGGACTACGGCGGCTGTAATAATGTTGTTTCCATCCATTAAAGAACCGCGAATGGGGTCTCTAATTCCTTCCATATCTACCCCTGGTGCAGCAATGAAAGCGAGGATAAAACAGGTGGTTGCAACTAACAAAGTGGGAATCATTAATACACCAAACCAGCCTATATAGAGGCGGTTCTCGGTGCTAGTTATCCAAGCACAAAAACGATCCCAAACTCTAAAGAAATCGAATTCTTCTCGACGTGGAGCAATGATAGTCATTGTCTTCACCTCATAGTATTTTAAATTTTTGGCTTTTTATTTTCGATGAATGTTAACCTTTGAATTCTTACATTTAGGCTTCCATTTAACAGTAAAATTACTCTAATTATCGTCATACTTGTGGCAGATAGTTTATCTACCAAGAGATATACTTAGGGTTTAAATTAGGGTTTAAAGCATTTTCAGAAGTTTTTAAAATTCTTGTTATGATGACTCCTGACTCCTACAATATATTAAAATATTTATGTTTGTTGTTGATGACGATGGTTTGCAGCTTGCACTAATAAAGATTCAGCAAATGCTATGGCTTGATTTGCCGATTTACCACCGGCTAATTGCGCTAATTCTTCCCTCCGCGTGGTTAAATTATCTAAACTGGTAACTCTGACAACTGTACGCTGTTCAGCATTACCATTTTTATTAATTACTTGTTTCTCAACCCGAAAATGTCTATCTGCCATTGCTGCAATTAATGGTTGATGAGTCACACATAATACTTGTTGATTTTGACTGAGTTGATATAATTTTTCGGCAATAGCTTGGGCAACTCTGCCGGAAACTCCTACATCAATTTCATCAAATACCATAGTTTCTGCATAATCATTTTGATTAAAACAAGCTTTTAATGCTAATAAAAATCGGCTCATTTCTCCCCCAGAGGCAATTTCTGTTAATGGTTGGATGGGTTCACCGGGGTTAGGGCTAAACATAAAGGTAATTTTATCTGCACCTGTAGCTGTGGGAGATGTGGGGGTAATTTCTACTTGGAATCTGACTTTATCCATTGCTAAAGGTTTGAGTTCAGATAATAGATGAGATTCTAAATTAGTTGCTGTTTTTAATCTTAATTGAGTTAATTTGTGACTAAATTGGAGCAGATATTGTAAACAAATTTGTTCTTTTTGTTCTAGAGTTTCTATAGATTGTTCATGATTATTTAGTTCGGCTAGTTCTATTTGAATTTTTTCATAATAGGCGATCGCTTCTGCTAAACTCGGCCCATATTTCCGACAAATTTGTTTTAATTCCCTGAGTCTTTCTTCTACTTCTTCTAACCTTTGGGGATCAGCTTCTAAACTTTCTCCATAAATGCTAATTTGTCTGCCCACTTCCATAACTGTTGCTACTGCATCCCTCACCAATTCTAACATTGGTTGCAGTTGGTTATCAAATTCAACAATTTGATTTAGTAGTGTTTCACTATCTCCTAATAAATCAGCAGCGGTAGGAGATTCTGCATCATTTTGATATAAAGATTGATAAACTTTATAACTCATTTGTTGTAAATCAACTACATGATTTAACCTCTCCCTTTCCTGGGTTAATTGTTCCATTTCTTGGGGATCATCTAGATTTGCTAAACTCAATTCTTGGACTTGATAGGTGAGTAAATCTAGTTGTTGTAAACGTTCCCTTTCCGAAGTCCGTCGCTGTTCTAAACTTTGATGTGCCTGTTGATAGTTGCTAAAAGCAACCGCTACTTCTTGACGTTGCTGTATTAAAGCATCACCACCATATAAATCTAACCAATTTCTGAGATGTGCGGATTGACCTACTTGTACCGTTTGTCCTTGGGCAGTAATTTCCACGAGGCGATCGCGTAAATTACCCATAATTTGCCGATTTACCAATACCCCATTTACCCGTGATCTACTACGGATATTACTGACAGTAGCGGTAATTTCCCTACTAATGATCACGGAATTATCATCAAGTAAGTCTATTTCTTGTTCAATTAACCAGGCAGTTAAATCAGGGTTTATACTGAAAGTTCCTTCTAATAAAGCACGATTTGTTCCCGTGCGAATGACGCGACTAGAAACTTTACCACCTAAAACCGCATCAATTGCATCTAATATAATTGACTTTCCCGCGCCGGTTTCCCCTGTCAACACATTTAACCTAGCTCCAAACTCTAATTCTAATTTATCAATGAGGGCAAAATTTTCAATTCTCAGGCATAGCAACATCAGGCTATAATCTCCGTGCAGGTAAATGCCAGATACCTTCCAATTTTATCTCTATCTAGTTGGTAATGTATATATGTGTATGTTAAAAAACCATACTATGTAATATATTTAACTAATGCTTCTTTAAATTCCGCTGCTGATTGAAAATGAATTTTCGGTTTTTCTACTAAAGCTAAATCTATTATCTCTGCTAACCTAGCAGGAATACTATGATCACGCTGACGAATAGGTACAGGATCATTTTGTAAAATATCTAACCATGGTTCTTTACCAAAATCACGAGGAACATATCCAGTTAACATATTATATAAGCAAGCCGCAGCTGCCCAAACATCTACATCTGGTTTGCAATCTTTATATTTCAACACTTGTTGACGGGGAATAAACACAGGTTTACCATCTCTTTTTATTTTTGTGAAAGCTTGTCCACTAAAACCAGTTAAATAAAATGATTTTGCTAAACCATAATCAGCAATTTTAGCTACTAATTTACGGTTAATATTAGATAACAAAATATTTTGAGGTGTTAAATTTTGGTGAAGAAATCTTGCCCCTTTAGGAAAAATACCATTAGCTAATTTAGTATGATCAACTTCTGCATTATGAGCATATATTAAACCATCTAAAACTTGCAGTATTATTCCTAGAGCCATAGGTATAGGAATTTTTCCACCTAGTTGTTTTATTAAATTATAAACATTACCAATTTTGTAATATTCCATACAGATAAAGAATAGCTTATCTGCATATCCATACTCAATTAAATCTACAATATTAGGATGTTTTAATGAGTGGAAATTTTTAATTTCTTGCAGGAATGTTTCTACATGAGCTTGATCCTGTGTAACTTTAGGTATCATCAGTTTTAAAGCTACAGATTTACCAGTCTGGCAATGTTGAGCTAAATATACTTCTCCGAAATTACTTTTACCAATTAATTTGATGAGTTCATAACCAGATAATACTCGTAAATCCTCATTTACTTGATCAGCTAATTTGCTTAAATTTACAATTGCGTCAGATTTTTCTATTTTGCTTTTGGAAGTTTCATGGTTTAAAGGTTTAATTTCAGGATTAGAAGTAATTGCTACTGGAGTTTTAATCGAAACTTTTAAGACAAGATCACCTAAACTAATTTCATCACCATCTTTTAAATTATATTCAGGAGCATCCAATGTACAAGCTTCTTTTGCGCTTTGGTTACGTTCCCGCTGGCCAATTTTTTGATGATTAATATAAGTACCGTTTAAACTGCCTAAATCTTTAATTTTTATTTCTGGAGGATTGATATCTAATAAACAATGATAGCGAGAAACACGCCGATAAAACTCATTAGGTATGGATAAATGACAATCGTTATTTCTACCAATGATAAAAGTAGTCTGCTGGTCAAATGTATACATTTTTCCTGAGAATTTACCTGTGGTAATGGTGAGTGTGATATTAGATTGCATTTTGGATAGCCGTCACGGGTATATGCTATATATCATATCTTACATGATTAGCTTATTGTTTCCGAGAGCCAATAAATAAACTTGGTAACATTAAAGTAAAAAATTAAATCCTCAACTTCTCTAGGAAATTGAGGATATCAGAAATAGCAAAAAATAAAGAATTACGCGAGATTAGCAATTAAAAATAATACAAACCTTCCTAAACTCAACAGAAATTAACGCACAGTTTCACGAGTCATTTCTGCATTGATAGGTTTAATCAGGTAAAGTTTGAGCATATACCAGACTATATTTTTAATCAATGGTATTTTTTGGAAGAACTTAGTAATTCCCGACTCATTACTGTTCTTGAGTTCAATTAATTTCTGGTTATTGATTGCACATTGTTCCAAATACCAGAAAAAATAGGGATGGTTTGTATTTAAGGTGACAGGAAACGCTCTAGATGCAGTTTTGTTGGTTTCTGTAACTACCTGAGTGTTGTATTTACGGGGATGAATTCCTAAAATTTCATAGAAATCTGACCGTTCAAAAACTGTCATAGTGTGGGTAACAAAGACAGTTAACAAGAAGAAACGTACCCATAAACGTGCTTTCCAATTATTCCATAATTGGGGTTGAGAACGTAACAAAGCCTTGAAAAAGTCCCCATGTCTATTTTCATCCTGACACCAGCTTTCAAACTTCCTAAATAAAGGATAAAACTGGAATTCTGGATTTTGTTCCATGTGACGAAATACTAAAATATAACGCCAATAACCTATTTTTTCCGATAGGTAAACTGTGTAAATTACCCATTCTGGTGGAAAGAAGGTATAGGTACGATTTTTAGTTAAGTAACTTAAATCAAGGGAAAGATTAAAATCCGCCATTGACTTATTTAAAAAACCCGCGTGACGAGCTTCATCCCGTGCTAAATAATCAAAAGCTTCTGATAACAAAGGGCTACTATTTTTAAGACGACGGGATAATTCTTTAAATAGTAGAAATCCAGAAAATTCGGAAGTACAAGAACGTTCTAAAAAGTCAATAAAAGCAAGGCGTTTTTCACCTTGGATGTGATCCCATGACTGTTTAAATTCATCATCACGGATAAAATGATGGCGGTTATAATCTGCTTTGAGTTCATCAACTATCGCTCTAATTTCTTCTTCATGAGCAGAAATATCCATTTTCGCCACAGCATCAAAGTCTGTGGTATAAAACCGGGGTGTTAATAATGTTTCTTGCACGGGTGCTTTAACACCAGGTTTTAGTAACTCAACTGGGGGAGTTTCCAAAGACTTGACCATAATCATCCTGTTGATATTTACTCTTGTAAAGACTATATAAGCATAATTAATGCTGAGTAGTCATCAGTTAAATTATTGAAAGTAAATTGTACTAAATTACCTGATTTAACTTTATTTCAACACAGCTTAAATACCTATATTACTTGAATATTTTATTTTTGAAGTCTAAAGAAATATGAATATCTTTATATTTCTAAGAAGATTGATAGTTAAATATTTTGTATGAGATAAAAATAGGCATGATCTGGATTAGCGGTGGTATTTGCTAGATAGATTACGCCAGCACCTCATAAACCTACAATAGCATTTTTTCAGGTTGACACCGACGGCAAACTGATAAACAAGTCGGTGAAATTCTCCACACTTTTCTCTTGAAAATGAAGGAAGTAACAATGAGTAACAATTTAGCTGTTAAACTGCGTTCTGGTACTCACCAAGCTCATACAGATGCAGAAAATGTTGGTTTTATGAAATGTTTTGTCCAAGGAGTTGTAGACAGAGAATGTTTTAGTAAATTCCTGAGTAATTTGTATTTTGTTTACAGCGAACTAGAAGCTGCAATTGAGAAGCATAAACAACATCCTGTCATTAGTATAATGTATTTTCCTGAACTAAATCGTCAAGCATCTTTGGAAAAAGATATAGAATTTTACAATGGTAATCTGTGGCGAAATTTCATTAAACCATCGCCAGCTACTAAAAATTATATTGCTCGCATTTGTGAACTATCAAATCATGAACCTGCGTTATTATTAGGTCATGCCTATACTCGCTACATGGGTGATCTTTCCGGAGGACAAATGCTACAAAAAGTTGCTCAGTCAGCTTTAAAACTATCTGGATATGAAGGAACTGAGTTTTATAACTTTGCCCAAATACCAGATAAGCAAGCATTTAAAAACAAGTATCGTCAAGCGTTAGATACTTTACCTGTTGATGATGCCACTGCTGATAAAATTGTAGCAGAAGCAAATAGTGCTTTCTATTTGAATATGGAAATAATCAAAGAATTAGAACCGATTTTAATTCAAGCTTTAGGTCGAGCTACATATAATGACCTAGTTTGATAGTAACAGTATTTGCATAACACCGGGTTTCTTGAAGTAATTCCTAGCTATTTAGTTTCCGTGTTTACAACGGGAACATACAAATATATTGGCATTTATCTACAAAAAAATTGCCAATCTTACAACACTACATTGGGAAAATATTCATAATTATTCCCAAAGTAAAATTGACAATTCTTACAACTACTAGGCAAAATTACAAGTAACTCGGAGGTTTTGATGGTTTTTCTATTACCTGGGGTAAAATTTGATTTTGATCTGATTCAAAAGTACGACACTCGCGCACCCAGATATACAAGTTATCCACCTGCTACAGAATTAACTGAAGCGTTCACAGCTAAAGATTTTGAGTTAGCGATCTGTAATTCTAATCAACGTCAAACACCTCTATCTTTATACTTCCACATTCCTTTTTGTCAAAGTGCTTGTTATTTCTGTGGTTGTAATACGGTGATTTCTAATAATAAGAATATTGCCAAGCCTTATTTACAAAATTTGGCACAGGAAATCAAAAATACCGCAGAACTAATAGATACAAGCCGTAATGTACTGCAAATTCATTGGGGTGGAGGAACACCGAATTATTTGGATCTGCATCAAGTTGAATTTTTGTGGAACAAGATTAACCGATACTTTACTATTGATCCACAAGCGGAAGTTTCGATTGAAATTAACCCCCGCTATATTAATAAAGAGTATATCCAATTTCTCAGGGATATTGGTTTTAATCGGATTAGTTTTGGTATCCAAGATTTTAATCCGATAGTACAGGAAGCAGTTAACAGAATTCAACCAGAAAAAATGCTGATTGATGCAATGGGTTGGATTAAAGATGCTAATTTTGACAGTGTAAATGTAGATTTAATTTATGGTTTACCCCATCAAAATCTGCATACTTTTCGGGAAACCGTACAAAAGACAATTGACCTAGATCCTGATAGAATTGTCGTGTTTAATTTTGCCTATGTACCTTGGATGAAACCTGTACAAAAAAGAATTGATCAAAATGCACTACCAGGAGCGCAGGAAAAGTTAGATATTCTGAAAATGACTATCGAGGAGTTAACAAATAACGAGTATTTGTTTATCGGGATGGATCATTTTGCCAAAACTAATAATGAATTAGCGATCGCTCAACAAAATGGAACTCTCAAACGCAATTTCCAAGGTTATACTACCCACGCAGAAACAGAACTGTTTGGTTTTGGTGCTACTTCTATTAGTATGCTAGAAGATGCTTATGCTCAAAACCATAAAGGTTTAAAGGAATATTATCAAGCAGTTACAGAAGGGATAATTCCTACCAGTAAAGGCTTTAAATTAAGCCAAGATGATATCATCAGACGGGATGTAATTATGTCTATTATGTCTCATTTTCAGCTACATAAATCAGATATCGAAAGTAAATATCATCTTGATTTTGATAGATATTTCTGTCAAGAATTAGCAGAATTAAAACCCCTAGAAGCTGATGGGTTGGTACATTTATTAGCTGACGAAATCCAAATCACAGATATTGGTAGATTGTTAGTGAGAAATATTGCTGTCACCTTTGATACTCATAGCAGAATGAGAGAAGCAAAATTCTCTCGCGCAATTTAATTAATCGTAATTGGTGATTGGTGATTGGTAATTAATCAGATACCCGATTTCTCTAAGAGTTCGGGTATATTTTTTAGGTAAAAAACATCTTTTGTGTCTCCCCAATATATCCTTTGATTTAACAAAATATATCATCAGATAGAAATAACTGTTTTGAATAGCCGATAAGTTTGATACATATCAAAATATAAAGGTAATCAAAAAAATGATTAATATTATTGCTTGGGTAATTTTAGGACTTTTAGCTGGTGCGATCGCTAAAGCTATTTACCCAGGTTCTCAAGGTGGGGGAATTTTATCAACAATGATTTTAGGTATTGTTGGTGCTTTTATTGGTGGTACTTTGTTTACACTCTTCCGCACTGGAACTTTACAATTTACAGCTGCAACTTTAAGTATTCCTGGTGTTTTAGTAGCAATAATTGGTTCTATAATTGCTATTTATTTATGGACTTTATTTCAACGCAGCAGTCGAGTTTAAAAGTATAAAAATTTTCGTAAGGATACAAAATGAAGAATTCAGGATATTTAAGAATCAGAATTGCCAATATTTTCTTTCTAAATCTCTCGATATCCTGACTTCTTTATATCCCAAATTTTTAGAACTCATTGATTGATTTTGCAATTACTCCCAGTTGTAAACTAGGGGAAAAACTTCCTTCTTCTTTAATCCTTTTAATTTCCGATTCTGTAACTCGTAAATTTAACTTTTGTGCTAAACATTTAACTGTATCACCCCTATCAATTATACCAGCCACAGCACCAGCGGGAGAAAGTACAGTAACTTGGTTTATTTGTTCATTTTCTAACTTACTAATCACCTCTGCTAAGGAAGTAGATTCAGTGACAGTGGGGATGGTATCCAGCGGATGAACTATTGTTTGTAAAGTTTTAGTTTCCCATTCACTTCTTTGAGTTGTTCGCAAATCATCAACTTTCACTAAACCCCGATAACGGCCATCAGATGCAGCAAAATAAACCTGATGAGAGGAAGTTTCTAATAAATATACATCTGCAAATTCTCTTAATGATTTTTCTGCATCAACTACCCGAAAATCACGACTCATTGCATCAGCAGCTACAAGTTTCAACAGGGTTTCTTGTAATGTGGTGACATTATCATAACTATTGGCGTTACGAATTGCAAACCAACCTAATAAAACAATCCACAAACCTGTGATTAATTCCTGGGTGAAGAAATCTATCACAAATCCTAAAGCGATCGCACTATAACCCAGAATTTTACCAGATTGTGCTGCCCAATGTACAGCTTGAAAGCGATCGCCTGTCACTTTCCACAGTGCTGCTTTTAACACCTGTCCCCCATCCAAAGGTAAACCAGGAATTAAGTTAAATAAAGCCACCACTAAGTTAATTCTTGCTAAATCCCTCACCATGAAATTCAATAAAGTATTTTCATTAATGAGATTAGATCCTAAAGTTAGCAAAAAGAACAATATAATACTTACCGCAGGCCCAGCAATTGCTACTTGAAAAGCTTTCCCTGGAGTTTTTGACTCTTCCTCAATAGCAGCAATACCACCAAAGAAAAATAAAGTAATAGAATTAACTTTAATCCCCTGGGATTGCGCTACTAAACTGTGTCCTAACTCATGTAACAGCACCGAAGTAAATAACAACAGTGCCATAATTAACCCAGCACTCCAAGCTACCAAATTTCCCCATTGTTGGTAAGCAAAACCAAAATTTAAAGTTGCTAACCCCACAATTAAAAACCATAAAGGATCTAAAAATAGTGGAATACCAAATAAAGATCCTATTTGCCAATTTTTATTATTTTGCATTATGTCTATTTATCTAGTTTCTATTATTATCCACCCTAAAACCCCAGTTTATGAATTACAACTAGCGCAGGTGCAATATTTGCCTATTTATAGGATAAACAATTTATTCAGATTAATGCAATCTATAAGATTACTACTTGACTTTTCAACAAAATACTGTAGTGTTTCTTAGAATGAGGTTTGTAACTCACAATCAACAAGATTGTTGTACGTTATGCTACTGCTAACAAACGCTTTGAATACTTTATTAATGCCATTAAAATATTTGTAACCATAACAAAACATAAAAAAACGGCAAGTATTTTAATACCTACCGCTCAAATATTACTCTAAATTGAAAAAGAGTATTAAAATGAACTTATAAGCGACCGATGTTAGTCAGTCCTAAAACAATACCAATACCAATTACATGACCGAAAGCCATTGCACCAATAAACCCTGCTACACTCACGGGAAGTATAGGCATTTGGGGTCCAACTTTGGGAGCTTTACTCGCTAAACTGAGTAAAAGTACCACAAAACTGCTGGCACTGATAATGATCCCCACTGTAGGACTCCACTCAGGTGTTGCAGGTACAGATGCTGCGGCTGCTAGTAAAATAGATGATAACAAAACGTCTTCTCCTACAATGAAAAATGAATGTAAGCCTACAAAATTATAGGATTACGTAGGACAAAGCAAAAGTTTTTCCGCCAAATTATTGTAAATTTGTAATTATTTTTAATTTCTCACACTAATTTGTCATACTTAAATGCGAGTAAAAATTTGCGGTATAATTCAACCACAACAGTCTCTAGCTATAGCTGCACTCGGTGCAACAGCATTAGGATTTATTTGTGTACCCACCTCACCACGCTACGTTACCATAGAGCAGATTCAGGCAGCGATCGCGCCACTATCTGATAAAATTGATAAAATAGGCGTTTTTGCAAACAGCGATATTACAGAAATCAGCCACATAGTAACTACTTCTGGATTAACTGCTATTCAATTACACGGAGATGAATCACCAGAATTTTGTACCCAACTCCGTCAAGCTTTACCCCAAGTCGAAATTATCAAAGCCTTGAGAGTTCGTAGTTTAGAACATTTACAAACAACTAATAACTATATTGATGTGGTAGATACATTACTACTTGATGCCTACCATCCCCAACAACTAGGAGGAACAGGAAAAACCCTAGACTGGCAAATGTTACAGGAATTTAAACCCCGCCTTCCTTGGTTTTTAGCCGGAGGACTCACACCAGACAATATCATAGATGCTCTGAGTAAACTACATCCCAATGGCATTGATTTATCCAGTGGTGTAGAAAATTCACCAGGAGATAAAAACTTGGATAAAGTCGCACTTTTATTTCAAAGGTTAAATACTTTCTAGTTTTAACCCGAATTTCTCAGACACATTTTAGCCAATTTACTAAATCTTCTATCGTCTCTAAATCAAAAATTTCCTCTCCTAAATTTTCAATTACTTCTATATCTAGACTGTATTTTGGCAGGATTTAATTTTAAGGTCACTAAAATAAAAAAAATGTGTAGGGTGCGTTAGCGACAGCGTAACGCACATAATCTTTCAATAATCGCTATCAGCAACACAAATACCCTTGCATTTTATGCCATTTGTTGCAGTCCGCTGACAATGAGGACATAAAACCTTTTCATCTTCCGTTTTTTGATTTATCTGTTCCTTGTCCTTTTCAGTCTCAAATTTTGAATTCATAAGCACTTAAAAATTCTGGCCTACTTAAATTTTAATAGTGCCAGATAGAAGATTTACAATTTCTCACCAAAAAATCCCCACATCCATCACCTCAAGATCACCACAAAATGTTAAATCTAATAACGTTGAGTAAACGGGAAGCAACGTGAAAGCACAAGTATTTAGAGGCGTAAATCAATTATCCTACGAAGAAATCCCAGTTCCTGAACTAGCAGCGGATGAAGTGCTAGTACAAGTGCAGGTAGTAGGTTTGTGTCAATCAGACATCAAAAAAATTCGTTATCCTCTGTATGAACCACCACGTATATTTGGACATGAAACCGCCGGAACTATAGCTGCTGTGGGTGCAAATGTCAAAGGATGGAAGGTAGGACAACGGATAGCAGTGATGCACCATATACCATGTATGCGTTGTGCTTATTGCTTAAATGATAATTTTTCCATGTGCGATGTTTACAAAAATATCTCCACTACCGCAGGTTTTAACGCCAGTGGTGGTGGTTTTGCTGAATATGTAAAAGTACCAGGTCATATTGTCCAAAATGGTGGTTTGATTCCTATTCCTGATGATATTAGTTTTGAAGAAGCCAGTTTTGTCGAACCAACCAACTGTTGTTTAAAAGCAGTCAAAAAAGCCCAAATTGCACCAGGACAAACAGTATTAGTGACTGGGGCTGGTCCAATAGGGTTAATGTTTATTATGTTAGTTAAGTATTTTGGTGCAAAAGCGATCGCCACTGATTTACTTCCTTCCCGAATTGAAAAAGCCTTAGATGTGGGAGCAGAAGCGGCTTTTGATGCACGAGATCCTGATTTACCAGCCAAAATTCAAGCCTTAACTGGGGGTTTAGGTGTTGATGTCACCCTGTTAGCAGTTCCCAGTGATAAAGCATTTTTTCAAGCCTTAGACTGTACCCGCAAAGGTGGAAAAATCCTATTTTTTGCGGAATTTCCCGATGAATTGGCAATACCCATCAACCCCAACATTCTTTACCGTCGGGAAATAGACTTAATGGGTAGTTATAGCTCATCCTACAGGTTACAAAATTTATCAGCAGATATCGTCTTTAATCGCCGTATTGATGTTACAGCCTTAATTAGCGATCGCTATTCCTTGCAAGATTTATCAAAAGCCGTAAATCAGGCGATCGCACCCACCCCAGAAACCTATAAAATCCTCATTTATCCCTAAATTGGGGATTGGTGACTGGGAAAAATCTTTTCTCCCCCTCTTACCATGATTATCCTTACCTTCCTCGCCTTATACGTCGCTTTTAACCTGGGAGCGAACGACGTTGCTAACGCCATGGGAACTTCCGTTGGTTCTAAAGCGGTGAGCTTAAAACAAGCAATCATAATTGCTGGAGTTCTAGAATTTGCAGGTGCAGTATTCTTTGGACATGGGGTAACAGAAACACTAGGGACAAAAATTGCCAACCCTGAACTATTCACTTCCACACCCCAAACTCTCGCATTAGGAATGATCAGCGTCCTTATCTCCTCAGGAGTATGGTTGCAAATAGCCACCTCGCTGGGTTTACCAGTTTCCTCATCTCATGCAGTAGTTGGGGCGATCGCCGGCTTTACCTGGGTAGGATTAGGAATACAAGCCATAGACTGGTCATCTATTGGTGTAATTACAATCGGCTGGATATTAACCCCAATTATCAGTGCCATTATCGCTGCCTTTTTTTACAGCCTCATCCAAACTTGGATCTTATCTCAACCTGATCCCCGCCTACAAATAAAAGAATGGATGCCTTGGTTAAGTGTAATTTTACTGAGTATATTTGGTGTAATAGTTCTGCCATCCTTAACTCAACCACTGACCAAATTTGTAACCGAAAACATTGGTTTCAACATTCCCCCTCACGACATCCCCATCTTTACAGGTGCAATAGCCGCAATAGGCTTGACAGTATATAACTGGAAAACTTTAAAAGACAATCCCATCGAAAAATTATTTGCCCGCTTCCAGTTAATCAGTGCTTGTTTTGTAGCCTTTGCCCACGGTTCAAACGATATCGGTAATGCGATCGCACCCTTAGCAGTAATTTTTTATATTAATCAAAACCATAGCGTCCCCAACGACGGGATCACCATCCCTCTATGGATTATGATTCTTGGAGCTACAGGCATAGTTGCAGGTCTAGCAATACTCGGCAAAAAAGTCATTACTACCATTGGTGAAAATATCATACCATTAGAACCTAGTAGCGGATTCTGTGCCGAAATAGCCACAGCCACCACCATTTTAGTAGCCTCAAAACTAGGTTTACCTGTATCCACATCTCACGCCCTAGTTGGTGGTGTCGTTGGGATTGGCATAGTGCAAAACCTCAAATCAATCAGACTGCAAACACTCCAAGGGATCGCCGCAGCTTGGGTAATTACAGTCCCCATTAGTGCCGTAATCAGCGCAATAATCTTCAGTATCATCCGGATACTGTTAAATGCAAACTGAATTTTATGAAGATTCTTACCTATTTGTTATTATATGAATTTAACACATTATCTTATAACAAATTAAGTAAAATCGCTGTTTTCTCAACAAACTTTCGGTGCTTTACTCCAATCTTAAAACCAAATCCTAGTCAATAAAAAGTAGCTATACCTCGCAATCATGCCTAAACTGTAGAGTTTTGCAGAATTGCTGCCTATTGATTAGAATATTGTCTAAGGGACAATAATATATTTTATAGTTGACAGAACAATACTTTAATTCTCCACCGCAACGGAAACTGTCACACAATTTACACTTCGCACAAATTTGGTTTTTAACAAACTACTAATACACAAAGCTTGGAAACAGTTATCAGTTAACAGTCAATAATGAACAGTCAACAGCGCACAGTTATCAGTCAACAGTCAACAGCCTAAAAACTTACAACTGATAACTAATTTATCTTCAAGGTGTCAGAGGTTAGAAACTAATGGGGCGATTTGAAAAGCGATCAGAAAATCAAAGAAGCAGAGGCGACTTGCCCAGAGCCGCAGAAAATGCCCTCTGGGATGTAGTTGAAGACCTAGAACATTTGCAACAAAATTTTCTTAGGTCTTTACAAGATGATGTCAAGCGACTAGAGGCTGAAAAAACTCGTCTAGCTAGTGATATTCAGCGATTAGTAGAAGAAAAGGACAAATTACAACAAGCTCGTCAAATCACAGAACAGCAAGTTCTAATTCGTCAGTTAGCGGAAGTTTTGGCAAAACACATATCTTCTCAACTGCAATCTTCACTCAAAAACATAGCTAACCAATCAACTAAAGACGAATCCTCTAGTCAAGAGGTACTCAGGTCAGCTGAAGCTACTTCTACCACAGCTAGTCACATTAATGAAAATGTCAACCAGATGTTAAATAATCTGGATGATACGGTAACAGTTACCTTTAGTTCACTCCAGCAAGAACTAAAAAATTATCAAGGTAATCTTTCTCAGCAGTTGTTAAGGATGTACAGTCAGCAGCAGCAAGGGGAAGAAATATTAGCCGAATTTATTCAGCGCTTACAGGAAGAACTGGAGAAAAATAAAGATAAAAATTCTTTGCCAGTTTTGACACCAGGGGCGCCAACAGTATTACAGTCAGAACCATACACTAATGGTTTCTCGGAAACAGCCTCAGAGAGAATTATCCCTGAACCTATTTCTGTATTGAGTCAAGATGCACCAGAAAGTGAAAATTCATTCAAAAAGGCTGTAGTTGTATCACCACCAGCAAAACCATCAGCACCAATTTCTGTTCCTACTCCCGACTCTTCTGTTACTCAAGCACCAGAACCATCTACAGAAAAACCACCAGAACCACTTTCTGTTATTGCTCCTGACTCTGACGTTACTCAAGCACCAGAACCATCCACAGAAAAACCACCAGAACCACTTTCTGTTATTGCTCCTGACTCTGACGTTACTCAAGCACCAGAACCATCCACAGAAAAACCACCAGAACCACTTTCTGTTTCTTCTCCTGACTTGTCGGTTACACAAGCTCCAACACCATCAGAACTGGTTTCTATTTCCACTCCTGACTCTGACGTTACACAAACACCAGAACCATCCACAGAAAAACCACCAGAACCACTTTCTGTTTCCAATTCTGAATCTTCAAGAGGAAAATTAGCGACAAATCTTCCCCAACTAGCTCCAAAACAAGAAGTAACACCACCCAGACAAAGATCCCGTTCTCGTCGCTCTCCAAATTGGTCGCCAGTACAAATAGGTTTTCTATTGGTTGTATTGTCAACGGTAACTTCTTCTCTTTATAACGTAATTATCAAAGCACTTTTTTACCAAGGTTCGGATCTATTAGGAAACTTTGAAACACAACAGTTAATCTCTCCCACCTTGGGAAATATTTTATTTATCTTGATGCTGAGATTATTAGTAGTTGTGCCTTTAATGTTACTGTTAGCGCCTATTCTTCATCCCACAGTTTGGCAAGACCTACAAAATTTATTTAATTCTGTAGGTAAAAATGCTACGAAGAAAACAACTAAAAAAAAGCCTGTTTTGCTGTTGTCAATTGCCAGTGGTAGCTTTTTGTTCTTATCTCAAGTATTGATTTATATTGCCATTGGTCAAGTTACAACTGGTGTGGCGATCGCCTTGTTCTTTATTTATCCCATGATGACTGGACTATTAGCCTGGTTTCTATTTCGTGAGCGACCAAATTTATTCATTTTTAGTGCTATATCTAGTATTTTTTGTGGTCAATTATTAATCTTGTCCAGTTATTCTAATCCTCCTAGTAATATTTCTCTGGGAATTATTTCTGGAATAATGTCCGGAATAGCTTTTGCTGTATACGTAATTTTTACTAGGTTGTCCGCTCCAACACTGCATCCAGTTTCCTTTGCATTAATTAACTTCGCTACCATGTTGCTATTGAGCTTTATTTGCTTATTAGTACTTTTACCAACTGATTGGAGTTTAGCAATTAGAACAACCAATTTACTGGAAGTGATTTTAAGTGCTTTTATGTTAGGTGTTCTTACTCTTTGTGGCTACTTATTTAACAACTTTGGTATTCGCAAATTAGGAGGACCACGCTCTGCGATCATTGGTGCAATTGTCCCAGTTTTAACTGTAATTTTTGCTGGATTAATACTTCAGGAAAAATTAGATATTCTGCAAATATTGGGAGTTTTATTAGTAACTGGTGGTGCAGTCGGTATCAGTCTTGAAAAAATGCAAAATCTGGTAAAATCATCTAGTACCAAAAATTAAATGATCAAGAAACAAGAAAAGTAAATATACAGAATGATAATTTAGCGTATTCCTAAATTATTTTCATATTTCTAAATCTTGATAAATTTGGTGCTAAACTAAAAGTTGATTTTAATAGTGAACAACCTAGCAGTAGAAATATCTACTGACTAAAAAGAACAGTTTAAAAGCGCGGTAACTTACTAAAACTAAGTGCATCAATTACCTAAACTACATTAAAGGTAACTGGTATTAGTATTAATAAGCGCTGTTTCGTCTGTTCAAAATAAAAACTTATTTACACCCTACCTGAAAATTATTTCCATAGAAATTTTCTAGGGAAAGCATAAAAATCTTCACAGTGAGTGAAGACAAAGTTTGCATTTAGGTGTAAAATGTGAAGTTTAAATTTGATTACCATTTTTTTCGTAAACGTGCAATTAATCCGTCTGTGAATATGACTAACGACATAGATCTGATCAAACGTCTTGGTCCAAGTGCGATGGATCAGATCATGCTTTATCTGGCGTTTAGTGCCATGCGAACCAGTGGACATAGGCATGGAGCATTTTTAGATGCAGCAGCAACGGCAGCTAAATGTGCGATTTATATGACCTATCTGGAGCAGGGACAAAACCTGCGAATGACTGGGCATTTGCATCACCTTGAGCCAAAGCGAGTAAAAATTATAGTTGAAGAAGTCAGACTGGCTCTGACTGAAGGTAAATTGTTGAAAATGCTAGGTTCTCAAGAACCACGCTACTTGATTCAATTGCCCTATGTCTGGATGGAGAAATTTCCTTGGCAACCAGGGAGATCCCGTGTTCCAGGAACAAGTTTGACAGGGGAAGAGAAAAAACAAATTGAGCGCAAGTTGCCTAAAAACTTGCCTGATGCTCAGTTAGTAACTTCCTTTGAGTTTTTGGAATTAATTGAATTCTTGCACAAGCGATCGCAAGAGGAATTACCACAAAACCATCAAATGCCTTTGAGTGAAGCCCTAGCAGAGCATATTAAACGTCGGTTGCTTTACTCAGGAACAGTTACACGCATTGACTCACCTTGGGGAATGCCGTTTTATGCCCTAACTCGTCCTTTCTATGCCCCAGCAGATGACCAAGAACGTACCTATACGATGGTCGAAGACACTGCTCGCTATTTTCGCATGATGAAAAACTGGGCAGAGAGAAAAACCCATTCTATGCGTGCTGTAGAAGAACTGGATATCCCAATGGAAAAAATGGAGCAAGCTATGGAAGAACTAGATGAAATTGTCCGCGCTTGGGCAGATAAGTATCACCAAGACGGAGGTATACCGATGATTTTACAAATGGCTTTTGGTAATCAAGACGACTAACACCACAAAAATTAGTCAACAATTAGTAACTATTATCTAATTTTCTGATTTCTTGGTAGTAATGTCTTGACCAAAATGTTTGCAGCCAGATTTCTTAATTCCCATCCCAACAGTTAAAATACATTTCATAGCCTTTACTGATGTTATAAGTGTGGCTAAATATGTGCAGATAGCAAAGTTCTCACATAGTGGTAGTAGCCCGTAAATTTAAGGGATGTGAAATTCACACAGTCCGGTTTATTTCCCAGGTTTACCTTAATATGTTGTTTTTGAGACGAAAAGTAGGGTAGACAGTCTGCCAACCCTACAACTAGGGTAATTATCGAAATTTCTAATTGACAATAAATGTCAGCAAACAGCGGTCAGCATTCAACGGTAAATTCCGTATAAACAGTTGAAAACAATTTATTATTTTGAGGTAAGTGAGCCAGATCCAATACTAATAGAACGGTCATTAGCGTCAATACAAATATTTAAAGATTGCATTGGATCTAAATCAATCTCTTTGCGTAAACCAACCACACACTCAGCAAAGGTGACAGGTAGCAAACTACGTCCACAGTAGGTTAAAGTAGCTTGGTTAATTGCTTGTTGGGTACTTTTACTAATACCAACTACACAAGTAGCTAAATCTTCTGGACGGCGACCTTGACGACAGGAAACAAGCGCCTCTGTAGAGTTAATTTCTGTGTTTTTGGTGATTTTAGCCACACAACTAGATAATTCTCTGGGTCTGAGGGCTGTAGCACAAGCTTTAGATGCTGCTTCCGCTGTCACTCCTGATTTCAATAATTGTGCCGCACAGGTACGGTAATCATTTCTATAGGAATCTATAACAGCTTGACTGGGTAAAATATTGGTAAGTAATCCAGCAATGGCGATTGTTGGTGCGGCAATAAATCCGCTGATTCTTTGTTTTTGGCTTTTTATCATTTTTATTCTCCAAACACCCAAGGTTATGCTAACTTATGATTTTATAGCAGGTGACAGGGAACAAGTGACAGGTGACAGTATAAAAAGTCTTTTCTTCTCTGAGTTTTATTGTCTATAAATGTCCTAACCACCTTGTCTATTGCTATACAAACCCCTTCTCAAGTTGAGGAAGTTTTATCACTTTTGTGAAAAACTCTTGTCATAAACCCTAATTTTTATAATATTTCTCTGGCTAATTGCAGCAAAGAATGTCATAATATTATATTTGGGTAAAGTTTAAATAGGATTAAATAAAGGAAACTCATGTCCCGATATAGAGGGCCTCGCCTCAGAATTGTCCGCCGCTTAGGCGAATTACCAGGATTAACTCGTAAAAGTGCCAGACGTGCTTATCCACCAGGACAACACGGTCAAAACCGTAAAAAACGTACTGAATATGCTATTCGTCTCGAAGAAAAGCAAAAACTGCGTTTGAACTATGGTTTAACAGAAAAGCAAATGCTCCGTTATGTACGGAAAGCTAGACGTGTTACTGGTTCTACCGGAAAAGTCTTGCTTCAATTAATGGAAATGCGCTTGGATAACACAGTTTTTCGCATGGGTATGGCTCCTACCATTCCCGCAGCACGTCAACTGGTAAATCATGGTCACGTGACCGTTAATGGTCGTGTCGTGAATATTGCCAGCTATCAGTGCCGTCCTGGTGAAGAAATTGGTGTCAGAAATAGAGAAGCATCCAAAAAATTGGTAGAAGCTAATTTGCAGTATCCCGGTTTAGCTAACCTTCCCAATCATTTAGAGTTTGATAAAAACAAGTTGACTGGTAAAGTCAATACTGTGATTGAGAGAGAATGGGTAGCGCTACAGGTGAATGAACTGCTCGTGGTGGAATACTACTCACGGAAAGCTTAATAGTCAGTGGTCAGTAGTCAGGAGTCAGAAGTCAAAATAAATACTAATGACTAATGACTAATGACTAATGACTAACCCCCAATTTGCGACATGGTACGGGTGTAAGTGCCGAGAGTGCCTGGGTCGCGTTGTTTAAAGTTAATTTCTGATTTAAAGTTTAATAGATTTCTAACTTGTTCTTGTAATTGAAAAGTGCTAATGCCAGCACGTAAGGAAGATTTTAAATCTATTTGACCAGTTTCATTTAATAAACAGGGACGTAACCAACCATCAGCGGCAAGACGAACTCGGTTACAGCGATCGCAAAAGCATTCTGACATCTGACTAATAAAACCGAGTGTTCCCTTCGCACCGGGAATTTGAAATACATCCGCCGGCCCGTTACCACGCACTGCTGATTCTGTTAAACCCCAACGTTGACGAATGCGATCGCGTAATTCAGCGGAAGAAACCCAACCGCGATCGCCAAACAAATCACCATTACCAATCGGCATAAATTCAATAAATCGCACGTGCCAATTTTTATTAATTGTTAAAGCGGCTAATTCCAACACTTCATGGTCATTTACACCGGGTATAACTACAACATTTAACTTCAGCGGGTCAAATCCCACCTCATAAGCTTTTTGAATCCCTTCCCAGACTTGTTGCCAACGTTTACGACCATGATTACCGATAATTTGCTCAAAAATATCTGGATCAAGAGAATCTAAACTAATGTTAATTCTTCTTAACCCAGCGTCATAGAGATTTTGGGCTATGGGTGCTAATAAAAACCCATTGGTAGTCATTGCCAAATCTTGAGTTTGGGGAAGATGGGCAATTTTACTAACCAAATCCACCACATGAGGACGCAGTAGAGGTTCACCCCCAGTTAAGCGAAAGCGAGTGAAACCAAGAGGAATAAATACTTCTTGGAGAAGAGTTATTATTTCTTGATCAGTTAATAATTGTTGTTTGAGAATATATTGTAATTCTGCACCCTCTGGCATACAGTACAAACAGCGAAAATTACAGCGGTCAATTAAACTAATGCGGAGATAGTCCACTTGATTCATAGTTGTTTTTACTCATAGATTCATCTCTAGAGTATCGAAAACATTAAGAAACTGCTGGTGAAATACTTTTGTACTGCTCAATACCTTAGCCATTTTCTGCTTTGTTGGGTTTCATACCTCAACCCAACCTACGAATCAAGGCTTTTTCCAATTTGGATAAGGTATTGACTTCTGTTAAATTGATTTAACTATTTTTGGATTTTTCAACTATAATGTTTACCTGCTAATTGTTGCTGATCCTGTGTAAGTACGCAGAATTAGTAACAGTTAGTTGATTGCATACACACAAGAGCTAGACATCGTGCAAGATACCGACTCTATGAATGACCTTGCTGCTGCACTGCAACAGCCTGTAGACTTAGATTTTGAATTACCAGATCCTGAAGATGAAGGAATTGCTGAGTCTGACTTTTTACAGCAGTTAGATGTAGCTTGGCAAGTATGCGATCGCTTTGATTTGCAGACAGAAATTTGGCGTGGTCGCATTTTACGCGCTATCCGTGATCGGGAGAAAAAAGGTGGGGATGGTAGAGGTACTGGTTTCCTGAAATGGTTGAAGGAGAGGGAAATTAGTAAAACTCAAGCCTATTCTTGGATTCAACTAGCTAACAGTGCTGATACTTTAATACAAGATGGTAAACTTGACCCCAGTACAGTTAATAATTTTAGTAAACGGGCTTTTGTAGAAACTGCTAAATCAGTACCAGAAGTACAACAGATGGTGAGTGAAGCTGCCCAAAAGGGCGATCGCATCACCCGTAGAGAAGTCCGTCAACTCACCGATGAATGGACTGCCATGTCCTCAGAATTATTACCTGAACCCGTTAAGGAAAAAGCCGCAGATAATAGCCTTCCAGCCCGCTACATTGCTCCGCTGGTGAAGGAAATGGAAAAACTGCCCGAATCCCATCAGCAGATGTTACAACGGGAAATAGCGGCTAATCCAGATGTGGACACTCTCAAACAAGCAACTACAGAAGCTAGACAACTGGCAAAATATCTCAAATCTGCCGTGCAAGTACAAGCACTAACAGAAAAAGATGTAGATATTGAAACCGCTTTAGAAGAAGCTCAAAGAATTGGCTGTTTGAGTATTGCTGCTGATTTAGTCAATCAAGCATCCCAAATGGAACAGGGAATTGCTAAGTTGTACATGACTTGGAAAAAAATTAGTAACCTAGCTGATAGATTGTACGTTGATACAGGTGCAAGTACGCCATGTTTGCGATCGCTCCTCAGTTGTGTAGAACCACTAGGTGGGGAAATCATGGAAATCAAACTTAGTGGTGCAACAGAACATCATATTAGGTTACAAATTCAGGAAACGAATTAGGTAATGGGTAATGGGTAATGGGTAAACTACCTTTTTTCACCTATTCCCTATTTACTTATAATTTTCTTCCATTTTCTTGGCTAATTCCACATCTAAATTACTGATAGCATTACCGATGTCATGGGTAACAAGATTCACTCTCACAGTGTTGTAAACATTAAACCATTCTGGGTGATGTCCCATTTTTTCTGCATGAACACCTACAGTTACCATCCAACCTAAAGCTGTGGAAAAGTCTTTAAATTTATATTCCTTATATAATTTACCTTCTTTGATTTGCCAACCTGGTAAACTATTTAAGGCTTGTTGTAGTTCGGTTTCGCTAAGTTTTTGTGCTGCCATTTTTTTTATTTACACAGAGACTTCTAAATATTCATTGTATCTAAATCAGAAAAATTATTGTACTGCTTGTGTCAACATTATAAATATATAAACAAATTAGCAAAAGTCATATTCTGGGTTGAGGGGTGAATCTAATGATAGGTAGAATTATAGACGGACGATATCAAATTATCAAAGAAATAGGAAATGGTGCTTTTGGAACTACCTATTTAGCAGAAGACAGCAAACGTCCTGGAAATCCTCAGTGTGTTGTCAAGCATTTTACACCGGAAAATCAAGACCCGGAGCTATTAAAAAAAGCTGAAGAATTATTTGACAGAGAAGCGAAAATACTAGAAAAACTCGGTAAACATCCCCAAATCCCCCAACTTTTAGCACATATCGCTGAAAATCAAGATTTTTTTATTGTTCAAGAATATATAGAAGGACATGATATCTCTCAAGAATTACCTGCGGGTGTTCTTCTCAGTGAAGATTTTGTGCTTAAATTATTAATAGAAATTCTCGAAATTTTAGTAGTAATTCACGAACAAGAAGTAATTCACCGAGATTTAAAACCTCAAAATATCAGAAGAAGAACAACAGATAAAAAAATAGTAATTATTGATTTTGGTGCAGTCAAACAAATCAGCACGCAAAATTTAGGAAATCAAGCACAAAAACATCCAACATTTATTGGTACTCCTGGATATACACCACCAGAACAAGCAAACGGAAATCCTGTTTTTAGTAGTGATATTTATGCTGTGGGAATGATTGGTATTCAAGCACTAACGGGAATACAACCACAAAGTCTACAACCAGATAGTCGCACTGGAAAAATAATTTGGAAAAATGATCTTCAGGTTAGTAAAAAACTTGCAAATGTGTTAGATAAAATGGTCAGTTATCATCATCAAGACCGTTATCATACCGCAAGTTTAGCATTAAAAGCATTAGTACCTTTAAAACCCAAATCTTCCCAACCATTACCAATTGGAGGAAGTTTTATTTCTAAAGGTCTGTTGTTAAAAATTGCAACTTCAGGATTAGGAATAGTAGGAATAATTTTAATGGTTCTATTTTTTAATCGTCCTCAATCTGAATGTGGAGGAAATTTAGCAAGTTATGAAAATACAGAATATAAATTAAGTCTTGAATATCCTCAATGTTGGTTTAAAAATACAACACCAAATGCTGTTAGTGGTAAGATAGTTTCCTTTATTCAACCTCAAACTTCAGCTAGATTGATAATTAACAGTTTTGAATATTTAGGGACTTTAGATAAATTGCAAGAAATTCAAGAACAGGATATTACTAATAATTTAGCAGATGGGAAAGTTGTTCAGAAAACTGAAAGTACAATTTATTTCAGTAATAAAGAAGGGAGAAAAATTATTGCGACTGGTAAAAATGGTGAAGAGGAAATTAAAAATATGTATGTGATGACTTTGAGTGATAATATGGCTTATGTGATTACATATTCAGCAGCTATAGATGATTATGATCAGTTTTTAAAAACAGCGGAAACTACTATTAAATCTGTTGCAATTAAGTGATGAGATAGGAATCTATAGGACTCCTATTTGAATTTTGATAGCTTGCGTGGCGTAGCCATACAAAATTAGGTATTGTAGGGTGTGTTAGAACTGAGTTCGTAACGCACCATTATTCAGGGTTTGGTGCTATTGAATCTGTTGCAATTAAGTGATGATATAGGAATCTATAGGACTCCTATTTGAATTTTGATAGCTTGCGTGGCGTAGCCATACAAAATTAGGTATTGTAGGGTGTGTTAGAACTGAGTTCGTAACGCACCATTATTCAGGGTTTGGTGCTATTAAATCTGTTGCAATTAAGTGATGAGATAGGAATCTATAGGACTCCTATTTGAATTTTGATAGCTTGCGTGGCGTAGCCATACAAAATTAGGTATTGTAGGGTGTGTTAGAACTGAGTTCGTAACGCACCATTATTCAGGGTTTGGTGCGTTACGCTGACGCTAACACACCCTACGTACTACGTACTATTTGAATTTTGATAGCTTGCGTGGCGTAGCCATACAATACTATTTAAAGTAGGTTTTGCGTAAGTCCTGATTTGTTGTCTGAATTTGATTAAAAAACCTCTTGACATTTTTCTAATTTAGGTTATGATTAAGTTATAGTCGGAATCTGTGTCGCCAGATATTCGCACCTTTGGGATTGATGGGATGGAAGAAAACCAATTGATATCAAAAATGCCCAAAAATTCATCAACATCATCAAAATAAAACATCCTGTACTGCGACATCGCTCAGTAACCATAAATCCCGATCTGAAATTATCATCGTTGTTGTAATTCTCTGATTCTATTTAAAGCATCTTGGTAATCTGAACTTTTACCCTGTTGTTGATACAATTTTGCAGCTTGTCGAAAGTCAGATATTGCTGTTTCATGTTTTCCTAAATTCCTATATGAAAGTCCCCGGTTGTAGTAGGCATCAGCATAGTTAGGATTAATTTTAATAGCTTGATTATAATCTGCGATCGCTTTTTGATAATCTTTTAAATCATAACGTGCAATTCCCCGGTTGTTGTAGGCTAAATCAAAGTTAGGATTAATTTTAATAGCTTGATTATAATCTGCGATCGCTTTTTGATAATCTTTTAAATTATAACGTGCAAATCCCCGGTTGTTGTAGGCTTCAGCATAGTTAGGATTAATTTTAATAGCTTGATTATAATCTGCGATCGCTTTTTGATAATCTTTTAAATTACGATGTGCAACTCCCCGGTTGTTGTAGGCTTCAGCATAGTTAGGATTAATTTTAATAGCTTGATTATAATCTGCGATCGCTTTTTGATAATCTTTTAAATCATAACGTGCAACTCCCCGGTTATTGTAGGCATCAGCATAGTTAGGATTAAGTTTAATAGCTTGATTATAATCTGCGATCGCTTTTTGATAATCTTTTAAATTACGATGTGCAATTCCCCGGTTGTAGTAGGCTTTAGCATAGTTAGGATTAATTTTAATAGCTTGATTATAATCTGCGATCTCTTTTTGATAATCTTTTAACTTAGAATATGTAGCACCACGATATAATAAAGCCTCGGTGTTATTAGGATTTAGATTAAGAACTCGATTATAAGCTAATATAGCCCCTTGATAATCTCCCTTGCCATACTTTTCTCCAGCTAAAGCAAAATAATCATCAGCAGTAAACTTAGAAGGTGTCGGACGAATTATGGGGGTTTTAGTATTTCCTGCTGCTAGTTGCAAATAAAAATTAATGGGAACACCAGCATATCTATCTAACTTGTTATTATCATATTCATCCTCACCCCTACCATGAATACCTATCAACTCTCCCTGCTGGTTTAACACAGGTCCCCCACTCATCCCTTTGAGAGTTGGATTAGTATAAATTAAATTATAACCACCATCCACAGTTACCTGTTTAGCATTTGCAGAAACTTGCCCATCTAAACAGTCATACAAAGGTACAGTAATATTGGCAGTTTTGGGACGAAAACCACCGACATAAACATTATCCCGACGTTTCACTCCATCAGAATTCCCCAATTTAGCAACTTGATAATTGTTATTACTCCTAAATTTTACCTCTGCTAAATCTATATCAGATTTCAAAGGTTTAACACTCTGCACATTGAGGGGGTAACGTTGGCCATCATGGGTGACAATAGAGTATTTTAAGTCAGTATTTTTGAAATTATGAAAAGAAGTGAGAACAGTATAAAGATTTCCTTCTTGTTTGATTAAAGTTCCCGAACCTGAGTTTTTACCGTTATCTATTAAAACTGTGATTTTTTCCCCAATTTCATCTATTTTTTTATCGCAGGATAAACCCTGTGCTGTCGCTGGTTGAGTCAGGGTAACAGATGTGAGGATAAATAAGGTGGGGATAGTGTATTTATATTGCATAATAATATTTGTCTGAATCAGGATTTCCTGGATTTAAGGATGTACAGGATGTAATTTTTAAATTGCTGGTTTTCATTTGGGTGAAATTGAAAGATTAAATTTTGTCAGAAAAATTATTTTAACCATGGCCAAAAATTATGTAAGAATCTGGACGATAACAATTACCAGATTCGGAGAATAATATACCTTGTCCTACGATAACACGTGTAAGTACCTAGCTGAAACCTATCCTCAAGATTTTGCTAAATGGTTACTCTCCTCTGATACATCAGAAGTAGAAATCTTGAAAACCGAACTTAACTTAGAACCCATTCGTGCAGATGCGTTAATTTTCTTGAAAGTCGGTAATAAAATTTTACATTTAGAATTTCAAACCACACCAAAATCTAAAACACCCCTTGATTTTCGGATGTTGGATTATTACACTCGTTTGAAACGTCAATATTGGTGTGATATTTACCAAGTGGTGATTTTTCTCCAACCTACCACTTCAGATATCGTGTTTAATAATCAATATGTGGACACCAACACTATCCACAAATACAGAGTCATCAGAATGTGGGAAGAAGAACCAGCACCTTTACTAAATAACCCCGCACTCTTACCTTTAGCAACTTTAGCAAAAACCAACTCACCAGAAAATCTGTTAACCCAAGTTGCTGATGCTGTAGATATGATTGAATCTAGAACAGCACGAGAAAATATTTCTGTTTGTACACAGCTTTTAGCTGGTTTACGGTTTGATAGAGGTTTGCTTAAACAACTATTTCGGGAGGATATTATGGAAGAATCAGTAATTTATCAGGATATTCTGCTAAAAGGTGAAGAACGGGGTTTACTCAAAGGTAAAAAAAGAGAAGCACTCGATTTAATTCTCCGTCTGTTAAAACGTCGTTTTGGTAATATTCCTGTGAGGATAGAAGAAAAACTTCCCAATTTAGCATTAACCCAATTGGAAGATTTAGCGGAAGAATTGTTAGATTTTTCCCAGCTAGATGATTTGGTTAATTATATGGCCAATATTCCTGAGTAATTATCTCACGCAAAGACGCAAAGACGCAAAGGGTTTATTTTTTGTCGTTGGGTTTTAGTTTGTTTATGGGTACTGCCCAACTTAGACGAATTATTTTTTGATGTAATGTGTCCGCTGCTGGTGTACCATCTATAAAAATAGAGGGAACATCCCAAATTGGGTAAGCGTGCATTCCGTTGACACCGACTAACTCACCCTGTTGATTTAATAATGCTCCCCCGCTCATACCTTTATCTAGTTGGTTGGTGTATCCTATTTGATATCCTTTTTCTAAGGCTTTATCTAAAATTAAGGCTATTTTCCCGGTGGTGAGTGTAAATTCTTCGACTTCGCTATTTTCTTGGTTGATGGGAAAACCAACTACAAATACCTCATCTCCGGTTTTGGGTTTGTCTCCAATAACCGCAACTGCATAATTTTCATTGCTGGAAAATTCCAACATTGCTAAATCATACTTTTCTAAATCAGGATTTTTTAATACTTCGGCTTGATGCACTTTCCCATCTGGAGTTACTATTTGATAAGGTGGTTCGTCTGCTGCTAACACATGAGCATTGGTTAATATCCTATAAATATTATCTGTTCGCTTCAGTAAAATTCCAGAACCCAAAAACTGCGTTGATATCACTTTCACAGTAATATCTTTCCCTCGTTGTTTTATCTGCGGTGGGGAAAATATGGTTTTGGGTTTATCCAGATGGGAATTTTCAGCATAAACTGTCAAATTTGCAGATGAAGCTGAAAGCAACAAAGATAAACCACTAATACAAGTAATTAATTTGATAATGTTAAAATCAAGCAATTTGCAAAAAGGTGATAGTTTTTTACTCAGCTGCTAAATTATCCAAATAGATATCAAAATTAAACATGATATGATCAGGATCACTATTTTGAGTGATAATTTCACCAGATGCTAAAGCATTGCGATTAAATAGTCTATTAGCTACGGTTTTTGCCTTTGCACCCCGTTTGAGAGTAAATAGTAAATTTCTGCTGTTACAGACTATATTAGAGTTGCTTCCAGCACAAATAACAGGTTCACTATTGAGTGTACCCGTAGCAATTCTTTTTAGAGTTCCGTTATCATAACTTCTCTGAAATCTCGATGAGACTGTAGTACAGCGGTATTTAAGATTATAAGGTTTAGGAAAATCTGTAGAAGTCCAACCCATCACCTTATATCTTCTCCCATCTTCCGTCCGCGCAAAGGTAAAATATTCACCACCTAGTACAGCACAGTAAAACTTAGTACCTCCAGCATAACTAGGTTCACTGATACTCAAAGTAGTAGCTAAAGCCAGTAAACACCCAGAAATAAAAGTTGTGAATAGTTTATTTTTCATTTTCAGCTTTATTTTTAACAGTAATTTTTATACTCTAATTTAACAATCTCTTCTTCTCTTACTTAGCGCCTTTGCTCCTTAGCGTCTTTGCGCGAAACTACCCCTATAGTATAAATTAGTAAGACTGCAAAAACAAGACTTGTACATTATCAAGATATCTCATCTGTAATTGCTTTTGTGCATTACCGCTATTTACAGCAATTTCTACCCACCCGTGACTACCAACCAAAGCTAAAACTTCCCCCATTTTCACATCACTGTAAGTAGTACATCCTGGGATAGTTAAATTATTAACTTTTACATACCAGGGTTTACTCTCTACACAACTTGCAGGAATATTAGTGACTAAATTACCAAAGTGATCTATATATTGAATACAACCCTCTACACCATTGGTTTTTCTTTGACATTCACCAATATTTAACCTAATCAAAGTTTCAGGATTGATTTGATTTCCTAACTCTTGCAGAGATACACCACTAGCTAAATGTGCTGCGACTGATGCGAAAATATCTCTACCGTGAAAAGTGCTGCTAGGTTGAGATTTCCGCCAATATTTATAATTATTTAATTCTACTGCTGCGATAATCGGATGTTGTGAAAAAATACCACTAAAAATACCGTTATCGGGTCCGACAAGATAACCTTGAGCTAATTGTACTGCGATCGCTCTCCTTTTACTACCAACTCCCGGATCTACCACAGCTAAATGTACGGTACCATCGGAAAAATAAGGATAAGCATTCATCAAGCAAAACCTACCTGCGGTAACATTTTGTGGTGTAATCTGGTGTGTTAAATCTATTAAATTCAAATTTGGGTTAATTTGAGAAATTACACCTTTCATTACCCCAACATATACATCATTATTACCAAAATCACTCAATAAAGTTATAATTCTTGACTTATTCATTTAATTACTAATTTATAAAAATAAAAGTAGGGTGCGTTAGGTAGCGTAATGCACAAACTAACTTACACCCTACATAAAAAACTGATTTAATCAGCATTGAGGATTTTAGGAACTTTGAAGAAATCACCTTCCTGTTCAGGTGCGCTGCTGAGAATCGCTTCCCGTTCAGGATAAGGTTGTAAATTATCCTCTCTGGTTACATTACTAACATCAATAGCTCTAGTTGTCGGTGCTACATCAGTAACATCAAGTTCACTCAACTGCTCGATGTAATCCAGAATATCACTAAGTTGGTTAGAAAATTTCTCCTCTTCCTCTGGTGTCAATTCTAACCGAGCAAGATTAGCTACTTTGTGGACTTGTTCACGATCTATCATAGATTAATTATAGGGCATTGGGCATTGGGCATTGGGCATTGGGCATTGGGCATTTTTACCCAATCACCTATTACCTATTACCAAATTAAAAGAATACGTCAATTTGCGATCGCCCGGTAGTTTTTAACCAGTTTTGTGCTTCAATGTAATTATTAGGAGCAAGGCGAATTGCGCGAATCCAATAATCTGCGGCTTGGTCAAATAAAGCTTCTCCAGCGTCGTTATCTCCCTCTTCCTTAGCCTTCTCACCTTGAAAATGATAAATCACAGCAATATTATTTAAAGCCTGGGGTAAACGAGGATTTAACTCAATGGCTTGATGATAAAATTCTAACGCTTTATCATGATCACCATTACTGGCATAAATCAGACCCATATTATAGAGAATGTAACTCTTATCATTGGTATCTTCTTCCAACGTTAGAGCTTCCTCATAATATTCTAAAGCTTCAGCATATTCACCCTCAGCCTGGGCTGACATACCATCACGATAATATACAAATGCCTCTTTAGCTTTTTTGTTAGTTGGCAGCATTTTCAGAATAATATCTGCCATGACGGTAAAAGACTTGTCAACAAAGTTATCGTTTTTCTGTGTTCTTGGCATAATTGTCCATAAGGTAACTCAATTAGTAATCTAACTGATTTTTAGTGATCAGGTGACAGTTGACAGTTGACAGTTGACAGGTGACAGTTGACAGTTGACAGTTGACAGGTGACAGTTGACAGTTGACAGTTGACAGTTGACAGTTGACAGTTGACAGGAGTCAGGAGTTTAGAAGAATAAAAAATTAATTTTTCTCCCCCTCTCCCCATCTCCCCCTCTCCCCATCTCCCTCTCTCCCCATCTCCCCCTCTCCCCCTCTCCCCAACTTTCTACACCTTACTAACGCTTCTCATCTTCAAAGCTTCCCGTGCTTGTTCCCTGTCATCAAAATGGATTTTCTCAGTACCCAGAATTTGATAATCTTCGTGACCCTTACCTGCTAACAATACACCATCGCCAGGTTGAGCTTCCAGTATAGCAGTCCGAATTGCAGTAGCGCGATCGCCAATTACCATAGGTTTAACTCTATCAGGAATCCCCGCCAAAATATCCTCTAAAATCTTATCAGGGTTTTCCGTCCGGGGATTATCAGAAGTCACCACCGCAATATCAGCCAATTCTGCGGCAATTTTACCCATTTTCGGGCGTTTTGTCCTATCTCTATCCCCTCCACAACCAAACACACAAATCATTCTACCCGGTATAAAAGGACGAGCAGCTTTCAGTAAATTTTCTAAGCTATCAGGAGTATGGGCATAATCTACAATCACGCTCACATCTTGCTTATCGCTAATTTGCACCCGTTCCATCCTGCCAGGAACACCAGGAAAATCAAGTATAGATTTTGCCACAACTTGTAAATCTACACCCAAATGTAAAACTGCACCTACAGCAGCTAAAAGATTTTCTAAATTATATTGTCCCACCAGAGGAGAAGTAAAAGCCACATCACCTTGAGGACTATGTAAAATACCACTCACACCATTGGGATGATAACTTAAACCACTCATCCAGAAATCGGCATGATTATCATTAACACTATAAGTCCAAACTTTATCTTTACCGAACCCAACAATTAAACGCTGACCATATTCATCATCAGCATTAATAATGGCCCTACCTTGCAAATAATCAGGACTAAACAACAAAGCCTTAGCCCCAAAATAATCTTCCATATCCTTGTGATAGTCAAGGTGATCTTGGGTAAGATTAGTAAACACAGACACTGCAAACGGACAACCCAAAACCCTATCCTGTGCTAAAGCATGGGAACTGACCTCCATTACTCCAAACTCAGACCCAGCATCAACCGCTTGGGCCAAATTTTGCTGTAAGTCCACCGGAAAAGGAGTAGTAAAAGCCGCAGTTTCAGAAAAACCAGGCCAGCGAGTATAAAGAGTTCCTAACAAAGCCGTCGCTAAATTAGCTTTTGTGAGAAAATATTCAATCAGGTGGGTAGTTGTGGTTTTACCGTTCGTGCCGGTAACACCCACCATCTTTAATTTTTGACCAGGATAACCATAAAAAGCAGCAGCAATTTGAGCGCAGACCTTATTCATATTACTGCTACTAACTACCACATCTGCGGAGGAAGGAGGCTTTTTAGTCATAGCTTCTGGGGAGACAATAGCAGCAACCGCACCAGCAGCTAAAGCACTAGGCCAGAACTCACCCCCATCAACCCTAGTTCCAGGGATACCAATAAACAAATCTCCCACACCGCAAGCATGGGAATTAGTTTTAATACCCTTTACCTCCACATCCTCAATATTCGAGTATTCCAAACCATCAACAACCGCTAACAATTCCCGTAATTTCATATATCCCACCTCAACACAAGATTACCTTGCGCTTATTCTGCATTATTTTTTTCTGGATTGGGAAGATATTTTAATAGTAATTGTTCCAATTGCTTAACATTTGCACGAGGAGAAGGACGGGGTATAGGTTGCAACTCTTGTATATTCTCTGTGTCCTCTGTGTCTCTGCGGTTCGATAAAAACAAAACCGGAATTTCATACTGATAAGCATTAAACCAATCTTCACGGGTAGTTATATCCCGGATTTCCAAATCAAAAGAAATACTCGTGATTTGTTCTAGTTTTTCTTGTAAACCTTCACAGAGATGACAACCGGGTTTACTGTAGAGGATTAATTGCATAATGTTAGTAGTTCTTTCATTATTGTAGAGGCAGGTGTGCTAACTGTGCTATAATAACAAAAAATCTATATTTAAATGGTAACTAATAATGGAAAAAATAAAAATAGAAACCGATCAAAAAAGTCTGTATAATCGAGATTTTTATATTTGGCTACAAACCACAGCCAATTTATTAGAAAATAACAAGTTTGCAGAATTAGATATTAAAAATTTAATAGAAGAAATCAATAGCATGGGTAGAAGCGAAAAAAAAGAATTAAAATGTCGTTTAATTATTTTAATTGAGCATATTCTGAAACTGGAATATTGGCAAATAGAAAAAGAAAATAATGCTAGAGGATGGCGCAATACAGTTGCAAAACAAAGATTACAAATAGAATTAACTCTAGAAGAAAGTCCTAGTTTAAGAAATATGCTCGATGATATTTTTGAAGAATGTTATCAAAAAGCTAGGCAATATATTCTCAAAAGATATCAATTATCATCAGATTTATTTCCTGAAAATCCACCTTTCTCTGTTGTAGATGCTCTTAACCCAGATTATTTACCATAAATTCTAGACACTACTGTTATTTATTTGGGTAACGATACAGCATATTCCATTGTTATGAGGTACAAATCATCATAATGAAACTTTTGTGGGGTGGGCATCTTGCCCGTCAATAGTGTACCTCATTAAACCTGCTGTAAATATAATTAGGACTTACGCACGAGTTACGGAATATCAAACCGCAGAGGACGCAGAGAACACAGAGGAATAGGAATTTGATAGACTTCTTGCATAAGTCCTAATATTAATAACTAAACTGTTACATTCACTTTTTTGGCCAAATGTTTTCTCCGCAGTTTAGCAGCACCAAAACAAATACCTAATGTTGCTAGTCCTACAGTTGAATTAAGTTCAAAGGGAACAGCAGTAACAGGAGCAAATTGTATTGTGTATCGGGAAGAAGTAGAATAGTAAAATGAGCCTGAGCTAAAAAGTGCGCTAGTGTAACCCAAATTTCCTGGTGTTCCTAAGTACAATTCTATAGAAGCATAGCCAAACAGCACATTGGCAAAAGTAATATTACCACCAGTAACCACAAAGGCATTACCGCCACTAGACGTTGAAAGGAAATTATAACCAGAAGTGACTCCCCCGCCACTGGGGCTGGATGTAACTGCTGCTGTAATACCTGAACCAGCGTTATTACCCTCTACTAGATTACTTAGTGTTCCGGTAACAAATCCGTTAGTCCCTACATCTTGAAACGAAAAAGTGAAATCAAGGGCATTAGCAGGAGTAGCACCTAACAAAACAGAAGCTACAAATCCAGCCACGGTAAGGGCTTTAGCTATTATAGGGAGTGTAGAATTTTTGATTTTTAGCATGAGAGTTATGTCTTAAATCGTACTTCACTTACACAGTATACGCAACTTAAAACAGAGTTAAAAATCACCAAAAAATTTAATAATTTCAGTAACACTACTTAATAAAAACAGTTATTTACTTATTCGTTATAGTTCAGGATTTTATCGCCATTTCTTTAGTTTATATAAAATCACATTTAACTTATCGAAATCCCTTTCTACTATAGAAGCAGTGGCTAATCATCGTCCCTAAAGATTGCCATAGATAAAAGTAGCCTCATAGTAAAATTCCAGGAAATAACTAAAATGACTCAGATATCAGAACCTTTAGATTTATCCACAGACAAAACCCTAGACCGTGATTGTACAACCCTTTCCCGCCACGTCCTCCAACAACTCCAGAGTTTTGGCCCCAACGCCCAAGATTTAAGTGCTTTAATGAATCGTATCGCCTTGGCAGGTAAACTAATTGCCCGAAGATTCAGCCGTGCGGGATTAATGGAAGACGTACTGGGATTTACAGGGGAAGTAAATGTTCAAGGTGAATCTGTGAAAAAAATGGACATTTACGCCAACGAAGTCTTTATTTCCGTATTTAAGCAAAGTGGCTTAGTTTGTCGTCTAGCTTCCGAGGAAATGGAAAAACCCTACTACATCCCGGAAAACTGCCCCATTGGTCGCTATACCTTGTTGTATGACCCCATTGATGGTTCATCAAACACAGATATTAACCTCAGTTTAGGTTCAATATTTTCTATCCGTCAACAGGAAGGAACGGATTCAGATGGTGAAGCTAAAGACCTATTAACCAATGGCAGGAAACAACTAGCAGCCGGTTACATTATTTACGGACCTAGCACAATGCTAGTTTATAGTATGGGTACAGGTGTGCATTTCTTTACCCTTGACCCCAGTTTAGGGGAATTTATTCTCACCGAAGAAAACGTGAAAATTCCTGAACATGGTTCAGTTTACAGCGTTAACGAAGGAAATTTTTGGCAGTGGGACGAATCATATAGAGAGTATATTCGCTATGTTCATCGGACAGAAGGATACACAGCCCGTTATAGTGGGGCAATGGTGAGTGATATTCACAGAACCTTAGTTCAAGGTGGTGTGTTTCTCTATCCAGGAACATTACAAAAACCAGAAGGTAAATTAAGACTGCTTTATGAATCTGCACCTTTGGCATTTTTGATAGAACAAGCAGGAGGACGTGCAACTACTGGAAAGATGGAAATTTTAGATGTAGTACCAAAACAGTTACATCAACGTACACCTTTAATTATTGGTAGCAAACAAGATGTAGCAAAAGTAGAATCTTTTTTGAAAAAAGAGGATTAAACTAACTGGCAATTTATAACTTTTGAAAAGTATGAAACTGATTTTTTAAGTTGGATTATCTAAAACTTAAAAGATTCTAACATCAGCATCATTTATGGTGCAGTAATGTCACAACTACTGGTAGAAGGTGTTGAGATAGCAGGTGACAGGTGACAAGTTACAGGTGACAGGGCTAGAAGTCTTTCATTATCTAAGTTTTAGCTTTGGTTGATGTCATAACTGTCTTGTCCATTGCTATAAATTGGTTCAACTTTTAATCAACCCTTCCAGTCCCTAATGAACTCTTTAAAAGAGCGAATTAAGGTATTGTCACCAGTGTAGGGCATTGGGCATTGGGCATGGGGCATTGGGTAAATTATTCTTACCCATTACCCATTACCCATTACCCATTACCCATTACCAATCCAAAATCTCAAATCTCAAATCTAAAATCCTATGGTCAATCTGTTAGAAAATCCCTTGCGGGTTGGTTTACAACAACAGGGGATGGCCGAACCCCAAATTATTGTTATCTTCGGTGCGTCAGGGGATTTAACCTGGCGTAAACTCGTACCTGCATTATTTAAACTTCGTCGGGAAAGACGCATTCCTCCAGAAACCACCATTGTTGGTGTTGCTCGTCGTGACTGGACTCATGAATACTTCCGTGAGCAGATGCAAAAAGGGATGCAAGAAGCGCATCCTAAAGTTGAACTAGGAGAACTTTGGGAAGATTTTTCTAAAGGTTTATTCTACTGTCCTGGTAATATTGACAACCCTGAAAGTTACCAAAAATTGAAAACCTTCCTGGCGGAACTTGACCCGAAACGGGGAACAAGAGGCAACCGGATGTTTTACCTTTCCGTTGCTCCTAACTTTTTCCCCGAAGCGATTAAACAACTAGGTTCTGCGGGGATGTTAGACGATGCTGATAAAAGCCGTTTGGTGATTGAAAAACCCTTTGGTCGTGATTTAGCATCAGCGCAAAGCTTGAACCAAGTAGTGCAGAAGGTTTGTAAAGAAAACCAAGTTTACCGCATTGACCACTACTTGGGTAAGGAAACTGTACAAAACCTATTGGTGTTCCGGTTTGCCAATGCCATTTTTGAACCTTTATGGAATCGGCAATTTGTAGACCACGTACAAATCACTGTTGCGGAAACCGTGGGTGTAGAAGACCGGGCGGGATATTATGAAAGTGCTGGTGCGCTGCGGGATATGCTGCAAAACCACCTGATGCAGTTGTATTGTTTAACTGCTATGGAAGCACCCAACGCCATGGATGCTGATAGTATCCGTACAGAAAAAGTAAAAGTATTACAAGCGACTCGATTAGCGGATGTAAATAATCTCTCTCGTTCTGCCATTCGTGGACAATATAGCGCGGGTTGGATGAAAGGTGAACAAGTGCCTGGTTATCGCACAGAACCAGGTGTAAATCCTGAGTCAACCACACCTACCTATGTGGCAATGAAGTTTATTGTGGATAACTGGCGTTGGCAAGGTGTACCTTTTTATCTGCGGACAGGAAAGCGGATGCCGAAAAAGGTGAGTGAAATTTCTATCCATTTCCGGGAAGTGCCATCGAGAATGTTTCCCTCAGCAGCATTACAAGCAAATGCCAATATTTTGACATTGCGGATACAACCAAATGAGGGTATTTCCTTACGTTTTGATGTGAAAATGCCCGGTGGCGATTTCCGTACCCGTTCTGTGGATATGGACTTTACCTATGGTTCGTTTGGGATTGAAGCTACATCTGATGCCTATGACCGCCTGTTTTTAGATTGTATGATGGGCGACCAAACATTATTTACAAGGTCTGATGAGGTAGAAGCGGCTTGGCGTGTAGTTACACCTGCCTTGTCTGTGTGGGATTTACCCGCAGACCCTGCGACTGTTCCCGAATATGAAGCGGGTACATGGGAACCAGCAGAAGCAGAATTACTTATCAATCAAGATGGTCGCCGTTGGCGCAGACTTTAAGTATTTGGGTAGTAGGTAATGGGTAGTAGGTAATAGGGGGGTTATATGCCCAATGCCCAATGCCCCATGTCCCATGCCCCATGCCCCATGCCCAATTATCAATCTAAAATCCAAAATCAATTATGGCTACTCAAGCTTCTACTATTTATTCTCTCCAAGCCCCCAAAGATGTTTCCCTGACGGACATTGAAAACGAACTTAGTCAAATTTGGCAAAGTTACGGTATTCAAGGGGAAGATGGCGGTTTACCTGCTGCTACCCGTGCGGCAACTTTTACTTTGGTGGTTTACGAACCTGAAGAAACCCAGTATTTGTTAGCGGCTACTGGTTTTTACAATGGTCCTATTGATGGGATTTTGGGACCCCAAACCGAAGTGGCGTTGCGGGAATTACAAAAACAACACAGTTTACCAGAAAGCGGTATTCCTACACCTGAAACTGTGACTGTCCTACGGGAAGAATATTTTAAACTTCAGCACAGTGGGGAAAAAGGCGCTAGTCACGGTGCGGCTATGGGCTATACTTACAGTCCTACTAGCCCCACTATTGCTGATGAAATTGCTTTGCGTAATCCTTGCCGGATTATTGCTTTATGTCCCATTGCTGGGGAAGATGAAGGGGTGAAGGCACAGGTTTCGGCTTATTGTCCGATTCAAAAGCAATCTTCTAGTACGCTGATTTGTTGTGAATACATTACCCTAACTGGTACTGCTGCGGCTTTGGAACGGATTGGGGGTATGATTCCAGCTTTGTTAATTGGCGGTTTACCTAAGTTTTTATGGTGGAAAGCTACTCCTGATTCTCAAAACCCTTTGTTTAAGAGATTGGCAGCGGTTTGTAATAATGTAATTGTTGATTCTTGTAATTTTAATGCTCCTGAAAGTGATTTGTTAACTTTGCAAGATTTGGCTGACACCGGTGTGCCTTTGGCTGATTTAAATTGGCGGCGTTTGTCTGCTTGGCAAGAGTTAACTGCTGAGGCTTATGATGCTCCCCAACGTCGTGCGGCTTTGAGGGAAGTTGACCTGGTAAATATTGACTATGAAAAAGGCAATGCCGCCCAGGCTTTGTTGTATTTGGGTTGGTTAGCTAGTCGTTTGGAATGGCAACCTGTTTCTTATCAGAAGGAATCTGATGATTATGATATTACCAAGATTGTTTTTGTGGCTAAAGACCAAAGACAAATAGAGGTGGAGTTAGCAGGTGTTCCTGTGGCTGATATTGGTGAAATTGTTGGTGATTTGATTGCTTTGCGGTTGAGTTCTACTAATAGTGAAGCTAATTGCGGAACGTTGATTTGTAGTGAGACTGGCGGTTGTATGCGAATGGAAACTCAAGGTGGCGCTCAGGCTGCTGGGTTGTTCCAACAAGTCAGTTCTCTTGCTGAACAAAAGCCGGAAATTTTGTTAAGTCAACAGGTGCAACGTTGGGGTCGTGAGGCTCTTTTTGAGGAGAGTTTGGCGGTGATTACTAAGTCTATTAAGTTGGGTTAGTTTGTGTTTTTATTTGTTGTTAATTCCCCGATTTTTTGATAGGTCGGGGATTTTTTTGTCTGTATTAGGATTTTCAGGATTAAATGAACCAAGAAGGAAGAAGGGAAGAAGAGAATAACCATGCGGATAGTATGGGAATAGGAGAAGACAAGACGAAAAAAAGCAAGTTTGTGATTTACTAGATATAAATGAGTTTTTGTGTTGATTTTTAACCATGAGTGATCATCTGGGTATCCATCGCGCTTACGAAATTCTTGGTTTAAAACTAGGTGCATCTGCTGAAGAAGTTAAGCAAGCTTATCGTCAGATGGCTAAGAAGTGGCATCCTGATCAGTTCTTGCAACCTGAACAGAAAATAGTGGCTGAGACAAAAATCAAAGAAATCAATGAGGCTTATGCTAAATTAAAGTCTGATTATATTCAGCCAAATAATCAAACTGCGTCCAAAGAAATTAGAATTGACTATAGTGTTAACTCTGCGGAAAATTTCTACCAAATGGCAATGCAGAAAGCCCAAATGGGTAAATATAGTGAAGCAATTGAAGATTTTACCCAAGCAATTCGACTTCATCCTAATTATATTGAAGCTTATAAATATAGAGGTTTAGCTTGCTCAAAACTAGGATATGAAAATAGAGCTAAGTCTGATTTTAAAAATGCTAGAGAAATAGAATTAAAGCTTAAAAAAAGACCATCTCAAGTTGCTTCACCTCCACCCCCTACACCATCAAAATCTCCATCTCAAGCTTCACCTTGGAAATGTGTACATACTTTTAGTCATAGCAGCTGGGTTTTTAGTGTAGTTATCAGTCCAGATGGGCAAATTTTAGCTAGTGGTAGTCGTGATCAAACTATTAAAATTTGGGATTTAAACGCACACAAATTACTATATACTCTCACTGGTCATACTAACTGGGTTAGATGTCTTGCTTTTAGTTCAGATAGCCAGACTTTGGTAAGTGCTGGTGAAGATGGCAATATTTTGATTTGGCAAGTATCTACAGGTAAATTACTTAAAACTTTAAAAGTACATTCAACGCCAATTTATACGGTCTGTTTATCCTCAGATGGAGAAACTATTTTTAGTGGTGGTCAAGACAATACTATTAAGATTTCTCATCTAGGGATGGGACAATTAATGCACATTCTTAAAGGTCATGCTAACTTTATTCACTCTTTGGCAATTTGTCCAAAAAGATATATTCTTGTTAGTGGTAGTGTGGACACAAGAATTAAACTGTGGAATTTAAAAAATAAAAAATCACTGCATACTTTTATAGGTCATTCAAGTTGGGTGAATTCTTTAGCTATTAGTCCTGATGAAAAGATTTTGGCTAGTGGTAGTTATGATCAAACTATTAAACTCTGGGATATCAATACAGCGAAATTAATTAGCACTCTTAGTGATCATCACAGTTATATTTGGTCTGTTGCTTTTAGTCCTGATGGTGAGTATATTGCTAGTGGCAGTGCAGATTATACAATAAAATTATGGCGGGTTAGTACAGGAGAACAATTATATACTTTGGGTAGTCATACTGATTGGGTTAATAGTATTGCTTTTAGTCCTGATGGAAAAACTCTTGCTAGTGGTAGTCGAGATATGCAGGTAAAAATTTGGCGTTGTGATCTGTAAAATTAAATAGGGTTTGCTGTTCGCGGAGCGTGGCGTAGCCATAAAAGTCTTGTCGTGGAGACAGGTGCTACGCCACGGTGACAGGTGAGAGTTTTAAGAGTTGGATGGGAGCGATTTTTCCTTTGAATCAAACTTAAATGCAAGGTTTTCGAGTTCTCACCGCCTAAAAGCTTGCACTTTCTCAATTTCAAATAGCCTAAAATCCTTTACCTACAATGTTTTCAAGTTTATATGCCTGACGGCACGCTACGCGGACAGCAAACCCCAATTAGGTAATATGCAAAATTTTTTCAATGTTTTACAAGTTGGGTTACAGTTTGTTGAACACGCAGATTTTGTAAATAGGGTTTGCTGTTCGCGGAGCGTGGCGTAGCCATAAAAGTCTTGTCGTGGAGACAGGTGACAGGTGACAGGTGACAGGTGACAGTTTCAAGAGTTGGATGGGAACTATTTTTCCTTGAAGCAGGAATTAAATGCAAGGTTTTTCAGTTCTCACCTCATCAAAGCTTGCATTTTTTGAAAGTCAAAATCGCTAAAATCGTTTACCTGTAATGTTTTGAGATTTATTCAGCAAGCCCTAAATAAGTTAGGTAGAATTCTGTAGGGGTTTAGCAATGCTAAACCCTGAGTCCTATTCAAAAAACCAAAGAAAATTACGCCGAAACTAATCTTCTTAACGACTCTGCCCGACGTTTTGCTGTAGCATTATTAGGAGCAAGTTTCAAAGCTTCTTCATACATTTCCAATGCCTGAGCAGTTAATTTCTTTTTCTCGTAAGCATGACCAAGATTATTAAAAGCTACTACATAATCTGGTTTTAATTTCAATGCTTCTTTGTACTGTCTAATTGCTAAGTCATATTGTTCTTGAGCAAAATAAACATACCCCAAACCATTATAAACTGGGGCAATATCTTCTTCTTCCTCTTCTTCAGCAGCTTTGATGGCTTTTTGAAATAAAGAAATTGCCTGGGTAAAAACTTTTTTCTCTGAATAAATACTCGCTAATTCGTAATATTCTTGAACTGTACCTTTCTCTTTTGTTAATTTGGTTTTTAAGCGAGCAAGGGAATTTTCCAATTTACGAGTTTTAAAAATCTGACGAAAAACTGCTACACTTGCAAACAGGAGTAAAACAACGAAGATGGAAAGATAAATTATTGCTAGATTAGTATCCATTGGCTACCATACAAAATATTAAATGTGTTTTCTCTCTCTATTTTGTCACTCTTCCGAAATAATGAATGATGAATTATGAGGAGATCAAGGAGATCAAAAGGTAAATATTTCTCCCACTCACCCATCACTCCAGTCCCCAATATTTTGCACGTTCTTTTAGCCATCCTGTAGCGGTGTAACGGGCGATCGCCTCATTTACATTTCTTCTGAATTCATCATATTGTAATCCTTTGGGCATAACTACAGATAAAGGTTGGGTTGAGAGTTTGGTTGCTAGTATTCGATATTCAGGATTTTCTTGCACCCATCCACTCAAAACACTCATATCAGCAGCAACAGCATCAACTTGATTATTTTCTATGTTCTCTTTTCCCTGAATATAGGAATTAACACCAACTAAATCTGCATTAGGGATGAAATATTTTACATAAGATATCGTACTGGAATTATTGAGAACCCCTATTTTACGTTGCTTTAAATCTTGAAAATCTTTAATATAAGTATTTTTTGTAACTATTGCCGCCCCATCATAATAGTAAGGAACACTGAAGCTAACTATGCGAGAGCGTGATTGAGTAGCGGTAATTTGGGCGATCGCCATATCAACTTGATGATTAAAAACCGCAGGTAAGCGATCGCTATTAGCAACAATTTTAAATTTCACAGCCTCCGGTTTACCCAACAAATCAGCGGTCAACTGTCTAGCCAAATCAATCTCTAACCCTTGCAAATTGCCCTGATTATCCTGAAAACCCAACGGACGAAGATTATCCTTAACTGCCACGGTTAGATAGCCGCGCTGCTGAATTTCTGCCATAGTTGCAGCAGACGCAACCAAATTTACTCCCCCAATACACAGGGAAAAAATCAAGCACCAAATCAGAGTCAAGGTAGCGGATAATACCAGATGTAAGCGATTCATAATTGACCTTCGTTTTCCAAGAGAGAAACTGCGCCTTAGCGATAAACTCCCATTAAAAATTTAAACTGTCAAACTCAAACAATTTAATTAATTTTGAATTTCCCGAAGGAGCTAACCGTTACATCCGTTATTCATCCGTTGCCACCTTTAACCTTTGACAGAGTTAGCCAGTTCAGCAACTTTTGCAAAGCTCGCAGGATCAAGAACTGCCAATTGTGCCAACATCTTACGGTTGATTTCAACATTAGCCTTTTTCAGGTTGCCCATCAACTGGCTATAGCTCAAACCTTGCTGTCTAGAAGCTGCATTGATACGGGTGATCCACAGACGACGAAAATCGCGCTTTTTCTTTTTGCGATCGCGGTAAGCACTACGGAGTGCTTTCATCACCTGTTGGTTAGCGGTTCTAAACAAAGTAGAATGAGAACCACGGAAACCTTTAGCTAATTTGAGAATTTTATTGCGGCGTTTACGGGCTACATTACCGCGCTTTACACGAGTCATTTTCTACAGTACCTGAAGGATTTACAAATAAGGAAGCATTAAACGTACGTTTTCTTCGTCGCGTTCATTCACAACTGCCATTTTCGACAAATTGCGCTTTTTGCCAGAGGACTTGTGTTCTAACAAGTGGCTTTTGAAAGGTTTACGGCGGACGATTTTGCCGCTACCAGTAGCGCGGAATCTTTTTGCTGCCGCTTTACGAGTCTTGAGTTTAGGCATAGGATGATTTTTAATCAACACAATCCCTGATTATATACTAAGAAACCCCTAATTCAGCAAAATTTTATTAGTTATAGCAACGGACAGAAAGGTTAGAGCATTAACTAACACTAAAAGTTAGACACTGAAAGCCTTCTATCACTATCACCTGTCACCCGTTAAGTCCGAAAATAGGTGATCAACAATTACCCTTTAGGATAAGCAATACGCTTGTGATGAAACTGCTGCCAAACCTCCACAAAAATCTGAGCAATCTTAGGCATTTCTTCCCTAGTCAAACCCGAATCTACTAACTGATCATCCTGCCACTTTGCACGGATAATATTATTTAACATATTCAAAGCCTGTTCAGGAGTCGCATCCTTCAAACTCCGCAAAGCCGCTTCACAAGAATCAGCCAACATCACAATCCCAGTTTCCCTAGATTGAGGAATCGGACCAGCGTAACAAAAATCAGCCTTATTCACAATAAGATGAGGATCTTCCTTAGCCAATTGTTGAGCTTGATGATAAAAATAGGCGATCGCCATAGTACCCTGATGTTCAGGAATAAAAGCCTGTATCGCCGTCGGTAAACTATGTTTCCGCGCCATCACCAAACCCTCAGTTACGTGCTTTTTAATAATCTCAGCACTCTGCCAAGGATCTTTAATTTCCGTATCATGTTTATTGGGGCCACCCATTTGATTTTCAATAAAACCCAATGGATCGTGCATCTTACCAATATCATGATACAAAGTCCCAGCCCTTACCAATTCCACATTACAACGCAACTTCTTAGCAGCCGCTTCCGCTAAAGTTGCTACAAATAAAGTATGCTGAAAAGTACCAGGGGTGTCTGTAGCCAGTCGCTTTAACAATGGACGATTAGGATTAGCTAATTCTGCTAAACGAATCGGTGTAATTAAATCAAATAGCTTTTCTAAATAAGGACTCAAACCCAAAGCCGTAATACTCCAAACCAAACCCGATAAACTAAACAATAAAGAATCCTGCCAAACAATATACCAACCAGAACCAAACGCCGCACCAATCAAAACATTTAAAATTAAATAAATCCCACCTTGAATTAAAGCAATAATAATCCCCAACAAAGCCAACTCTTCGCGGGATTTAAACCTCTGAGACAAATAACAACTTAAAATTCCCCCCGCAGCACCAGCAACCAAACTAATTTTCCCAATTTCTAAAGTCATAGGAATAATAACTGACAACAAAATTATCACAGTTATTCCCAAAGTCGCTCCATAAAAACTACCCAATAACAAACCAGTCGCAATCCAAGTAGTATAAGGAACACCCGTGACTAAAATACTAATAATACTCAAAGTTAGTAGTAAAATTAACAGGCGATCGCGTTGTCGCAAATGACCACCCAAACGCCCATCCACCCACACAAAAATCCCCACACCCCCACTGACCAAACTACCTAAAATTGTCAACCGCAGCCAATTTACCTCACGGCGAATCAGTTGATAATGTTCTAATACATCAAACTTCCAACTGGTAATTAAATCCCCTTTTTTAACTATTACTTCCCCCCGTTTTACTGACCGCATCACAGAAGGAACATTATCCGCAACTATTTGGGCTTGTTTCTGGGTTTGTTCTTCATCCTTCTGGAGATTTGGGGCAAGTACAGCCAATAAAACCTTAGTTGCTAAAGGTTCAGCCTCAGTTGGTACAGTAATTTGCACTTGCAAACTAGCCGCATCCTGTAAAATATTGTTGGGTAGTCCTGGAGCTATACCTTGAGCCAGCATCCGTTCTGCACTTTTATTAATCCCCATCTGTGCTTTCACCCAGTCTTGATCAGACAAATTCAAAAACACAGTTTCCAGATATATCCCTGATAGACCCTCTTTCTTCATCTGAAAAAGTTTATTTGTCGCCTGTTTATATCCTTTGCGGACTTGCGATATTTGGTCAATTAATAAGGAAAAATTTTTATCTGGAGTATTTAAACTATAAGCTTGTAATTCTGATAATGCTTGATCAAACTGCGGGCTATTAATATTATCTACTTCGGGAATTGTAGACTTAGATACAGGAAATGGACGATTAAAGGATCTCAATAATCGCTTTTTATCCCCTGTTTGAGACTTCAACTTTAACTGATTATTTTCTCTATATTCATTCACTGCAACTTTAATTTTTTCCCATTCTGGTTCTAAACAAGAACGAAGATATACTTGGCTAGAAACAGATAAAATAGAAACATCAAAAAATGGAAATGACCCAGCTATAGCCCGAATTTCTGACCCATCTTCCAGTAATTTTCGCAAATCTTCTTGAATCTGCTCAGTTTTTTGAGGATTAATCATCAATACAGGCTGAGATTTTTCCTGCGCCGCTTTGCGTTTTGCTTCTGTTTGTTCTCTATCTTCGATACTTGCAGTCATGGGAGCCATAAATGTCTGGGGGGCAATAGACCCAGTTTTCATCTGCGGCTGATTGTATAATTCATGCCCCATCAAACCCGTTATGGAAACCACAGCTACGGCAAAAATTACCAAGGAACGTTTTTTATGCAACCAACTACCAACTACTGCATAAATACCACGATTTCTAGGTAAAGATTTTATTTTTGACATTCGAGGTTTTCTTACCTGTTGATGTCCACCATCATCAGTAGTAGGTAACAAATATAAAAGTAGATGTTTAAAAATTGTCCTCAATAATCTCCTATGCAGAATTTGGCTGTTAGGACTGTTTACCACACAAAGCCATTTACCTTTACGGCACAATACTTTATATTGTCGCCTCCAATGCCTTAGTCGCTGGGTCAAGGACTGCAAAAATCGCTGCGTTTTCATGACCTCTGGCTGTAGTTTCTTACTGTCATAGACCGAAACAAAACAATTGTGACTTCTTCTCCATCCATTATTCCATTCACCTTACTTTATATACATAAACAGATTTGACTGGATAGATTTTTTCACAAGACAACCAAAATGATTACAATATAGCACAGCGATTATTAGCCAATAATTAGCAGATAAGTAAGTCGGCAAGAAAAAACCAAGGTATGTAACAAAATATAAAATTGCTAAAAACCTCTTCCCTCCTGCCTCCTGCCTCCTGCCCCCTGCCTTGTCATAACGACAATTTTTAACGCTCACCTACTTAGTGCCAGCCGTCTGTTACCGTGGCCGAATTACACTAGGTGCAGCAGTGATTGGCATAGGGGTTAATTCCCAATTTACTTGACATTCTTCTTTTGTCAATCCATGAGTATGTGGAGTGATATTATACCCACCTGACCAGACTGCCACAATATCATTAGCTAATTTTAAGATTTGAGCCGAAATGTTTTGTCCCCATACAGGTGAATCAGCCCCAGACAATACCATTTGCCAATTAACGGGAATCCCGGCTGTTCCATTATATGCCCCGGATAATGCCCCAGCTAATACCCCAGTAATTTGTGAATGGAAATAGCCAGAGTCTGGTTTACCAAGATTCTGCTGAGATCGTATCACTGTCAATCGAAAATCTTCTAAGCTACTCAAAAAACAATACAAGGCCAAAGCTAGATTATTACTCAACTCCGGTGCAGAAAATTCTGTTTGTGCCTGTTCTAATCCCGCTCCTTCTTCTATTAAAATTTTGACTTTTAATAACTTCTGTGGTATGGCAGTTGTCGTTTCTCCTAAAAAAGAAACAATTTGGGAAATGAGCTTGACAGGGTTTAGTGTTTCTGTCAAAGATTTAGCGATCGCATATCCTAAGACCAAAGCTACATCTTTAACAACTGGCTCAGTATCCCAAATTTGCAATACTTCTAACAAATTGTGTTTTAGTTTATGAGTATTTTCGTGAAAAAAAACCACCAATGGTAAGGTAGCTAACACTATTTTTAGTTTGGCAATATCCCCCGTTTCTGAATTAACAGATACTTCCTGGTAAAAATGCAGCCAATCATCTATGTCTAATCTCCCCAACCTAATTAGACTTTTGCTACCCAGAACCGCAATTTCTTCTAAATCACAAAAATCCTGAGTAGCTAACCTTTCTCCCAGTAATGATCCCAGGAAAGTACCTCTAACTCGATTTACGAGAGAATAACGCATACAATTTTGGATTTTAGATGTTAGATTTTGCTAAGAATTTACGCCAAAAGCCAAAATCACCAGGACAGTTAAACTTGATCCTTTTTGAGATGATGTACTAATGCTTGTAAACCTAACAAATAACTTTGCACACCAAAGCCACTGATTTGTCCAACCACGGCTGGAGCTATATAAGAGTGATGACGAAAATCTTCTCGGCGGTAAATATTGCTCAAATGAACTTCTACAGTAGGTAAATTCACAGCCGCGATCGCATCCCTGAGAGCCACACTGGTATGGGTATATGCTCCTGCATTAATGACTATTCCTTGGTGTTGACCTAACGACCCATGGATCGCATCTAATAAAACTCCTTCATGATTTGACTGCAAAGTGGCAACTTTCACCTCCAATCGGAGAGCTTCCGCCATTAACAGGCGGTTAATATCCTCTAAGGTCAGAGAACCGTAAATACCCGGCTCTCGCTGTCCTAGTAAATTGAGGTTTGGTCCATGCAGTACAAGCAAACTTAGAGGTAACAAGATGATTTCCTCATACCTTGAGTTTATTAGCGGCGACGGGAACGGTCATTGACAGGAATCGGAATCAGTTCCGGTTCCGGTTCAGCTTCTGGTCCCAGCAATGCTTCAACTAGCTTCCGCGCTAATTCTTTCAGCTTTTCCAGTACCTTATCTATATAGTCCATTGAACTGAACGCTCCTGAGATACTACCTCAATTTCAACTAACAGGATTATAGAAACTGTCTAAATTATTAGATTTTTAGTTTCTAATCAGGCTGATAGATTCCTGTTTTTTCAGACATAAACCAACAAAAAATTTGGTTTTGTGTCCTTCCCTACTTATTAGATTATCACAAGGATCAGGGAAAGGGTAAGAAGTAAAATTTCGTAATTTCCCGTCTCCCTTGATCCTAATTTGCTTCTTCTTTTTTCTTCCCTCTAGTACTTGATGATTTCGTAGTCGTGGACTTAGTTTTATCAGTCTTTGATTTAGTGGTTTTGCGTGTGGACTTAGTAGAAGCTTTAGCTGCCAGTAATTCTAAAGCCATAGACAAAGTTATGGTTTCTACGGTTTGTCCTTCAGGCAAACCAACATTAGTTTTGTTGTGCTTAATATAAAGTCCATAGGGTCCATCGTAAATATTCACCGGAGCTTCATCTTCGGGATGATTACCCAGTTCCCGTAAAGCTGCTTTCGACTTACTACTACCCCTACCTTTTTTTGGTTCTGCCAACAATTCCAAAGCACGTGCTAAGGAAATTGTCAATACATCATCGGTAGCTTTTAAAGAACGGTAATCTTTGCCATCCTTACCTTGGTCATGAACCACATAAGGTCCAAATCTACCCAAACTAGCTTTAATTTTTGCTCCCGTGTGTGGATGTTCACCCAAATGTCGCGGTAAAGATAACAGTCCCACAGCCATCTCCAAAGTCACATTTTCTGGAGTTATCCCTTTAGGAAGAGAAGCTTGCTTAGGTTTGGGGTTTTCATCGGTTTTATCACCCAACTGGACATAGGGGCCATAAGTACCTATCTTCACATAAATGGGTTCACCGGTTTCAGGATGCCGCCCTACTTGATCTGGTCCAGCAGTTTTTTGTCGGAGGAGAAATTCTACCTGTTTGGGGTCAAGGTCAGCCGGTGTCAGGTCTTTAGGAATAGAAGCTGTCACCACACCTTCACCATTTTCTACTTCAATAAAAGGGCCATATTTACCAATGCGGACTTTAGCATCTAAATTTTCTAGTTCTATAGTTCTCGCTTTAGTCGCATCAATTTTACTTTCTTGTTCCCTGACTAAAGTTTCTAAACCCTGTTCTCCCAAATAAAATTTCTGGAGATAAGGTAGCCATTTTGCTTCACCCGTAGCAATTTCATCTAAGGTTTGCTCCATTTTCGACGTAAAGCTAGGATCGACGATATCGGGAAAATGTTTTTCCAGTAAGTCGGTAACAGCAAAGGCTGTAAAAGTCGGAATTAAAGCATTATTCACTAACTGAGCATAACCCTTGTCAATGATCGTGCCAATAATGCTGGCGTAGGTACTAGGACGACCAATACCTTCACTTTCTAGGGTTTTCACCAAACTAGCTTCTGAGTATCTAGCTGGTGGCTGGGTTTCATGTCCCACCGCTTCTAATTCTTTACAACTGGGATGATCTCCAACTTTTAAGGCTGGTAAGATTACCTCTTGGTCTTCTAATGCTGCTTCGGGATCATCCGAACCTTCCACATAAGCGCGGAGATATCCAGGAAAATCTATCCGCTTACCAGAGGAACGAAAACCTGCATCTTCCACCTGCAACTGGACAGCAATTTGGGTTTGGCGAGAGTCAGCCATTTGACAGGCAACTGTTCGCTTCCAAATCAAATCATAGACAGAAAATTCCCGCCCACTTAAACCCGTTTCTTGGGGAGTGCGGAAACTGCTACCAGCAGGACGAATCGCTTCGTGTGCCTCTTGCGCGCCTTTAGATTTAGTAGTGTACTGTCGGGGCTGAGGACTGAGATATTCTTTACCGTACTTTTGCTCTACACAACTGCGAGCAGCGGTGATTGCTTGATCTGACAAATGTACAGAATCTGTCCGCATATAGGTAATATAACCTTGCTCGTACAGACTTTGGGCAACTCGCATTGTATCCCGTGCTGATAGTCTCAGTTTACGGTTAGACTCCTGCTGCAATGTAGAAGTAGTAAACGGGGGAGAAGGTTTGCGAGTGACTGAACGCTCTTCTATATCGGCAACAGTCCAGGTTTTACCTGTGATCCGTTCCTTGAGTGCTAAAGCTTGCTCCTCATTTAATAACACCACATTACGTCCAGCAGTTATTTCTCCCGTGGCGGCATCGAAATCACTACCTGTGGCAACTTTCGTCCCTCCTAGCGTCACTAACTGAGAGCTAAAAGGGCTTTTCCCCTGTAATAAACTGGCTTTTAAATCCCAATAACTACCTTCATGGAAAGCCCGACGTTGACGTTCTTTAGATACCAACAGCCTCACGGCTACAGACTGGACACGTCCCGCGGACAGTCCCCAGGCGATTTTTTTCCACAACAGCGGCGATAGGGTATATCCTACCAGTCGGTCTAAAATGCGTCGGGTTTCTTGGGCGCGTACCAGTTTCTCATCAATGGTGCGACAGTTTGCCAGAGCTTTTTTAATCGCTTCCTGGGTAATTTCATGAAACACCATCCGCTTAGTTGGTACTTTGGGTTTCAATAACTGGTACAAGTGCCAGCTAATACTTTCACCTTCCCTGTCTTCATCAGTCGCTAAGATTAATTCATCCGCATTTTTTAGAGCTTCCTTGAGTTGGCTAACAATTTTCTTTTTGTCTTTGGGGACAACATACACCGGTTCAAAGTCGGCTTCTATATTTACCCCCAGCTGCGCCCATTTTTCCCCTTTGACAGCAGCGGGAATTTCACTAGCTGACTGGGGTAGGTCACGGACATGACCCATGGATGCTTCTACCCGATAGTCTTTTGGTAGGTAGTTGCGAATGGTACGAGCTTTGGTCGGAGATTCGACAATGACGATAGTTGACATGGAAATTTCACAAAAAAGAATAGCTGTGAAGCTAAACAGTCAAGTTGAGATAATTTTGGCGAAATGTCAAGATTAAATGTCACCTCTTGGCAGTGATTTTATCCTGACACAAAGTTTCCCAAAGGGGAAAAAAATCTCTCAACTTCATGTCAAGTCTTGCTTTGGAGAATTGGACAAGCGTTAGACTGTTAGTTATGGCAATGGACAAGGCAGTTAGGACATTAAGCAGAACTAAAACTTAGACACTGCAAGACTTCTAGCTCTGTCACCTGTTCCCTGTCACCTGCTATAATTGTTAGTTATTTCCATTTTTTAACCTATCTATCCTATAATTGGCGACTCATGATCGCTCAAATACTTTTGTTGTTGACTTGACTTGCACCAAGCAGTCATAAATTTGGTGATTTTATCAGTCAGCAGCAGAAAAATTACAAAAAGTTGATAAAGGTAAAGAAATTAGAATACAAACGCTAAATTTGCCTATGTCTATCTGGCAGTTATGTTAACATGGGGAAAAATTTGAGAAGTTAAGTTCGACGATTAAGTTCTTGTTGTTAGCAATAATTTCAAGCTGCTCGACGGATCAACGTCTCTGCATCAATGGAGTTTGGAGAGTTTCATGTCAATTTACGTAGGTAACTTATCCTACCAGGTAACATCAGAAGACCTAACACAAGTATTTGCTGAATACGGTACTGTCACACGAGTTCAACTACCCACAGACAGGGAAACTGGTCGCTTACGGGGTTTTGGCTTTGTGGAAATGGAATCGGATACCCAAGAACAAGCGGCTATTGACGCTTTAGATGGTGCTGAATGGATGGGACGTGCCATGAAAGTAAATAAAGCTAGACCACGTGAGGATAGAGGCAATCGTGGTAGCTGGGGTAAAAGTAGTTCTGGCTACTCCCAGTAATATTAAAAGTTATGTAACTGCCCAGGTAAAATTATCTCAAGGTTGACAGTTCAGTAATTTACTGGACTGTTTGTTTTTGAAGACAGAAGGCAAAAAGCAGTTAGGACATTAACTGCTGACAAAGCTCAGATTGTCACCTGTCACCGGCTATATAAGTCCTATTATTTTGTGCAAGCACTCAAGTATAGATAGAATTAACTCAGTTAGCCTTAATCTCTAATTGCCAAAACCTATATATCTCATGGATTTTGCTAATATTGCATCTCAGCTAAATGCTGGAACGATTTTGCCAGAGGGAATTATCATTATCACCCTCTTGGGGGTTTTGATTGTTGATTTGATTTTGGGGCGGACATCTTCACGTTGGATTGGATATGTTGCGATCGCTGGTTTACTTGCTGCGATCGCCGCCCTCTGTTTGCAATGGGATTCAACTAATCCCATCGGCTTTACTGGTGGTTTTAACGCTGATGACCTCAGTATTGTCTTTCGCGGTATTATCGCTCTGTCTGCGGTGATGACAATTTTGATGTCTATTCGCTATGTAGAGCAAAGTGGTACTGCTTTGGCAGAATTCATTGCCATTTTACTTACAGCTACTTTGGGAGGAATGTTTGTCTCCGGTGCTAGTGAGTTGGTGATGATCTTCATCTCTCTAGAAACCTTGAGTATCTCCTCCTATTTGTTAACTGGTTATACCAAGCGTGATCCCCGTTCTAATGAAGCGGCTCTGAAATACCTACTAATTGGTGCTTCTAGTACAGCGGTGTTTTTGTACGGTGTCTCACTACTTTACGGTTTATCCGGTGGACAAACAGAATTAACTGCGATCGCTCAAGGTATTGCTACCGCTAATGTTGGTCAATCTCTAGGTTTAGTCATTGCCCTGGTTTTTGTCATTGCTGGGATCGGTTTCAAAATCTCCGCCGCACCCTTCCACCAATGGACACCAGACGTTTATGAAGGCGCTCCTACCCCAGTGATTGCCTTTTTATCCGTTGGTTCTAAAGCCGCAGGTTTTGCCCTGGCAATTCGCCTATTAACGGTAGTTTTCCCCATCGTCGCTGACGAATGGAGATTTGTTTTTACTGCCCTTGCAGTCTTGAGTATGATTTTGGGTAACGTTGTTGCCCTAGCTCAAACCAGCATGAAACGGATGTTAGCCTATTCATCCATTGCCCAAGCTGGCTTTGTGATGATTGGTTTAATTGCTGGTACAGATGCAGGTTACTCTAGCATGATATTCTACTTGCTAGTTTACCTATTTATGAACCTGTGCGGTTTTACCTGTGTAATTCTCTTTTCTCTACGCACAGGTACAGATCAAATCACTGAATACTCAGGTTTGTATCAAAAAGACCCACTACTCACACTAGCTTTAAGTCTCTCTCTTTTATCCTTGGGTGGTATTCCCCCACTAGCTGGGTTTTTTGGGAAGATTTACCTATTTTGGGCAGGTTGGCAAGCTGGCCTTTACTGGTTAGTATTGCTAGGTTTGGTAACTAGCGTTATTTCTATCTACTACTACATTCGTGTAGTGAAGATGATGGTAGTTAAAGAACCTCAAGAAATGTCTGATGTAGTGAAAAACTATCCCCAAGTAAGTTGGGATTTACCAGGTTTAAGACCTTTACAAGTTGGGTTGATAGTAACTTTGATTGCTACAACTATCTCTGGGATTTTGTCAAATCCATTATTTACTTTAGCTAACAATTCAGTAGCTAATACTCCTATCTTACAATCAGCAAAAGTGACAAGCACACAAGCTAGTTTAGTTATCCCTGAACCAGCAGAAAAATTGTAGGTGAGTCTTTGGTAATAGGTAATTGATAATAATTTTATAAATTTTTCAATTACCTTTACCTATTATCAACTGGAATTTTGATAGTAAATTTAGTCTCTTTCTGGGGTATAGACTGACAAGTCAAATAACCATCATGTTCTTCTACTATCACTTGATAACTAATTGCTAAACCCAGTCCTGTACCTTTACCCACAGGTTTCGTAGTAAAAAAAGGATTAAATATCTGATTTTGTAATTCTGGCTCAATTCCCAAACCATTATCTATAATATTTATCTCTATCCAATTATTATCAATTAATTTAGTGGTAATACAAATTGTCGGTGGTTGGATTTTCTCAGTTACATTTCCAGTCTTTTGTAATCTTGATTTTAACCAATGACCACTAATTACTAAATCCTCTATAGCATCAATAGAATTATTAATTATATTCATAAATACCTGATTAAGTTTAGAAGGATAACAAGTTATCTTTGGTAATTCACCATATTCTTTAATCACATGAATTTCTGGATATTGATAATGTCTACCTTGCAAGCGGTGTGACAACATCATTAAAGTGCTATCAATACCTTCATGGATATCAACTTTTTTGCTTTCAGCTTCATCAAGTCTAGAAAAGTTACGTAACAATTTGACAATTGACTGAATACGGTGTGTACCGAATTTCATAGAAGTGAGAATTTTATTGATATCTTCTACTATGAAATCTATATGCATAATTTTTCTTAAATATTGTAATTCTGGAGCAGTATCAGGATAATATTCACGATATTTTTCTACAAAATTCAGTAAAGTTTTAATATATTGTTCAAGATGTGGAATATTACCATTAATAAAATTAACAGGGTTATTAATTTCGTGAGCAACACCAGCAACTATTTGACCTAAACTAGACATTTTCTCAGATTGAATTAATTGAGCTTGGGTACGTTGCAACTCATTTAATGTTTCCATTAAAGCGGTCGTCCTTTCCTCAACTCTGCTTTCTAGTTCATGATTAACTTTCGATAGTGCTTCTTCGGCTTGTTTTCGTCTTTGAATTTCTTGTCCTAATTCTTCTATTTTTTTGTTGAGTAAAATAAAGTTAACATTGGAGTTTTTTCTCTCTTCTAGTCGCAGCAAAATTAGAGCTAAAGATTCATCTGACCAAGGTTTAACTACTGCCCCTTGAGAACGACAAGCTAATGAATTACCATTGCTATGATGTAAATTTAATGAACCTAAAACCATTGTCCGACTGGAAGCACAGGCTTTGAGATAAGTTGAAATTTTACTAGGTGGCTCTGTTACCAATTCTAAAATGGTTTTTTTTAGCAGTTCTTGACGGGTAAATCCCAGTATATCTGTTACTGGTTGATTAATTGCCAGTATTTTTCCCTGACTATTTAGTAAAAGTAAAGGTTCTGGCAAAACTCTGGCAAATTCAATAAATTGTTCAGGAGTCATGCTGTTATTATTCAATATTAAGAGTGAGACAGCATTGTCTTCAAACAGTTTTTAATAGTTTTCATACTCATACCATTATAAACCTTGGAAATATTCCCTACCTGTTGTTTCTTCTGATTCGGAAGTGGTTTTTAGATATACTACAATTTTACACCCATCTGCACCTCTGGCTATAGTCTCTTGTAACTCTACTTTAGCGTATCCTAAATTATCCGCTGCAATAGTCCCGAATACGTTTGAAGTCATCATACACATAGCTGGACGGTCTATGACTTTTTCTGCAAATGGGCAATGATGATTGCCAAAGACAATTTTGTCTTGACTTTCTTCGATCACATAAAAACTACCCTGAATTCTTTTTTTTAAGTCTACTAAAACCTCTTTTACTTGTTCACGGCTCAGTTTTTTTACTTCTAAGGCTGATTTATAATCTTGATTTATCTGTCTGCCCATGCTTTGACCAACTACGCTGATAAAACCAGAAGCTTCTTCCAACCCTACAATGTCTTGGAGTGTACCTGATAGTTCTCTGATTAGGGTACGTAGAAATACATCCCGTTCTAAGGGAATCTCAATCTTATCTAATGATTGTGTGATTTTTTGGTTCATAGGTTCATAAATCGTTAGCTGATAACTTTTGACATCTTTATCTTTTTCTGGTTGATCTGATTCCTAACTATTTTGCATTACCTACAAGCTCTTAGGAAACCGAAAAAATACAGCAGTTGAATAATTCAATGTTAAGTTTTAAAGCTCAGATTTTGTCTTTTTACCCCCACTTAAAAAATCCTGCCATTCTCTTCTTATTAATGAAAAATGGCAGGTTCTGTCTATCTCTATGGTTTTTATTGATGGCGGTATTGGGAATTGCAAAAACAATAGAGCCAAAAATTCAAACTACTTGATTTTTTGTTTAATGAATGTCACAACCTGAGCAAGCTGTTTCTTTAAACCATCAATTTCTGCTTGCATTTTGGCAATTTTGGCATTTAGTGCTTGAATTTCCGCTAAGGAAGCCCCTTCTGCCGATGCTGCTCCTACTACTTCTGTTGTTGCTGTTGCTGCTGCCGTTTTGCTCGCCTCTGGACGAGGTTTTTTAGCCGCCTTGGCCATGGATGACTTAATTGCAGTTATTAATTGCCTTTGGTCAAAGGGTTTGTTGAGAAATTCAAAATATTCAAATGGTTCGGGAATTTTTTCTGTTACTTCTTCCTTACGACCAGACATGATCACTAAAGGAATTTTTTTTAGCTCTGGTTGTGCTTGAATTTTTTGGAATACTTCCCAACCACTCATTTTAGGAAGTATAAAATCTAACATAATTAAGTTGATTTTTTCCTTGAGGATCAGGTCATATCCTTCTACACCATCTTTTGCTTCCAATACTTCAAAGTTGCCTGGAGGTAGCATTTCTCTTACTTTTACTCTGACAACTGCGGTGTCATCAATAACTAGAATTTTGTTGGCCACGACTGATTACTCTACTAAAGACTATAAGTTTAGATGGCTAGTGAGCCGATTGATATTAAGAATTCTCCCACTATATAGTTCCAAAAAGCATGGACATTTATATCATGCTGTTTTTTTACAGGGAGTAATCCCGATAGGGTGTAATACAACACTCTCTATCCCTGAGCTAAAAGCTTTTGGGTTACTCTGATTAAAATATTTAAACTACCATTCACATCAAACTAACCCTTTTAGTAGGAGGATTTGTGATTAATACTTATACCTCATTACACAGGGAAGTGCTGTATGTTAAATTCCGTAAATTTAGGCATAGTTAAAATATACACTAACATTCACCAAAACCAGTGTCAATGAAATTGTGTTAATTGTTTTACTTAACTATTGTTAATGAAAAATGATTTAATCAACAGCTTATGACTACTTCACAAGAACTGAGATCGGAAATTGCGGCTATGCCTAGTTGGTTACGTCGTTCGATTGGTAAAGCCAGTGAAATTTCTACTGTACAACGTATCATTAAGCAACGCCAAATTCATACGATTTGTGAAGAAGGCCGCTGTCCCAACCGGGGAGAATGTTATTCCCAGAAAACAGCTACGTTTTTACTTATGGGTCCGACTTGCACAAGGTCTTGTGCTTTTTGTCAGGTAGATAAAGGTCATGCACCAATGGCTGTTGATGAGGAAGAACCATACAAGGTGGCAGAGTCGGTAAAGCTGTTGGGATTACGCTATGTAGTATTGACTTCTGTAGCTCGTGATGATTTAGCTGATGGGGGTGCGGGTCATTTTGTCCAGACAATGGAGACAATTCGTCAACTAAACCCAGAAACACTGATAGAAGTCCTGACCCCAGATTTTTGGGGTGGTGCAGGTGTGGGTGAAAGTGGTCAAAAGCTAAGGATAGCTATGATTGTCAATGCTAAACCTGCCTGTTATAACCATAATGTGGAGACTGTAAAGCGGTTAACAGGCCCAGTACGACGGGGAGCAAAATACGAACGCTCATTGGCAGTTTTGGCAATGGTTAAAGAAATTGATGCCAGTGTGATGACTAAATCGGGTTTAATGCTGGGACATGGAGAAACTCAAGCAGAAATTATTGAAACAATGCAGGATCTGCGGGCTGTAGAATGCGATCGCCTCACCCTTGGTCAATATATGCGTCCTTCTTTAGAACATCTACCAGTGCAAAAATACTGGACACCAGCGGAATTTGAGGAACTGGGCAAGATAGCTGAGGACATGGGCTTTAGTCATGTTCGTTCCGGTCCCTTGGTTCGTAGTTCCTATCATGCTGGGGAAGATTAGATTGTATCGGCTCAATTGACCTACTCAATACCCACTAACCACAAACATTTTTAAAGATTCTGGCAAATTGGTGCTTATCTTTGCTATTTGTTAAAAAGTCATCAAATCAGGAGAATCAAAATTATGACTTCTAAAGGTAAAGCTGCTAAACCTTCCTATGTTTTCCGCGCTAGTTGGGCCTTGCTACTGTTGGCTGTTAACTTTTTAGTTGCAGCTTATTATTTTCAGGTCATTCAATAATTAGCTATCAGCGTTCAGCTATCAGCGTTCAGCTTTTTCATTTCGTGAGGCTGACTGCTGATTGCTGACTGCTTAAATTGTGCCTTTAAATAAACCTTTGGGGCGGATGAGCAGCACTAAAATCATGATGAATAAGGCAACACCCTGTTTGTATTGAGAACCCAGCCAAGGGGTACTAACTTCTTGGCAAATGCCGATGATCAAAGCTGCGATGATCGCACCGTAGGGGTTGCCGATACCGCCCACAATTACAGACGCAAATAAGGGCAAAATCAAAAACCAGCCCATATTGGGGCGTACAGCGGTAATTAAACCATACATACTTCCGCCTAAAGAAGTTAAAGTACCAGCAATTACCCAAGTCCAGAGAATTACTCTATCAACGTTAATACCAGAAACTCTGGCTAAGTCTAGATCATCGGCCACTGCACGCATAGCTTTACCAATTTTGGTGTTTTGTAATAGGTAATGCAAGGCAACAATTACCAATACGGCTAAACCTAATACCAATAATTGATTTTGCGGTACTCTTAATTCTCCAAATTCTAAGGCAGGGATGACAGGCAGATCATAGTTTTGGTTTTTGCCTCCCCAGATGAAAATAATCCCATTCCGCAGAAATAACGCTAGTCCAATGGAGATGATGATCAGCGTTGTGGAGGCAGCACGTATTGACCTCATTCGTGACCACAGTAATATTTCGGTCAGTAACATTGCGGTAACAGTTCCGGCTGCGGCTAAAATCATAGATAGCCAAATGTTCACATCTGAGCCATTTACAAGGAAAGTTAGGTAAGCACCCAAGGTGAGAAAATCACCGTGAGCAAAGTTAGATAACCGTAAAATTCCATAAGTGAGTGTTAGTCCTACTGCTGCCAGAGCAATAATACTACCTACGGCAATACCGTTAATAATTAGTTGAATTAGCTGTATATCCATCGTTTGTAGTTTTTGTGAAGAAAAAACATAATTGTGTAATTTAATAAAATAACTGGTTAATTAAGCGTTATAATTGACACTATCAGTTATGTTGTACAATTTAAAAAGATTTATCCGTTAATATACATAAAATATAGTTTATAATTTCCTGCCAGCTTAATTTATTTGGCGGTACATTTGGCCATGCAGCAGTCTTCAAGCTTACCAGAACACAACACCCAAATAGATGGAATGTCACAACTTTTGCAAACAAACCAGCAACTACAGGATCACTTGTGGTTGGAGAGTAGCTTGAATCAGTTGCAGAGTCGCCTCAATGATTTACTTGTATCTGTTAATACTCTACAACAAATTATTTCTACGGAAGTAGAAATTATGCAAACTGTAGTTAACGAAGTTGCCAAGGCTTTAAATAACGGTAAGCTAGGTTTAATCGAGTATGTCGTAGGTATTGCCCAATGTCAACCACAGGAGCTAGTAGGCAAGATTTCTTACCTTTGTAGTCTACCAACAACGGAGAAAACCAATCCATTAGCAAAATCCAAACCAAGTAAAAAGCCTGGGTTAAAATTACACGCTGTGATCAAATTAGAAGATTTGCAGGAGATGGAGAATCAAGAACCTGCAACTGCGTGGCGTTTAGGCGATAATTCTAGCAATATCATGACGTGGTTGATTATTGCTCAACCAGAGATAAACTCTCATTGCGTTGACTATCAGTGTTCATTTAATGAAGTGCGATCGCAATTTATTCACAGAACAGTCGAATATTTTAATACAGCATTAGCACAATTACGGCAAATCCAATTTTGGCAACAACGTTGTCAACAGTTAGCTAATTTTAATCAGGAATTAGAACGCACCAATCAACTTAAAAATCAGTTTTTAGCTAACACCAGTCATGAGATTCGCACACCTCTGAGTTCTATTATTGGATTTACTCATTTATTGTTAGCACAAGGTTATGAACCAGAGAGACAACGCCATCAAGAATATTTACATATTATCCAATCCAGCGGTAAACATTTACTAGAGCTAATTAATGATATTTTGGATCTTTCTAAAATAGAAGCTAACCAACTAGAAGTACAATGGGAAATCATTGATGTCCCGATATTATGTAAGAATGTTTTAGCTTTAGTTAAAGAAAAAGCTGCAAACAAAGGATTGAAACTATGTCTAGAAATCAGCGATGATGTTACCAATTTATTAGCTGATCCTTTGCGACTCAAGCAAATGCTGTTAAACCTATTATTTAATGCTGTTAAATTTACCAAATCGGGGAGTGTTGGTTTAAGAGTAGAAACCCAAAATTTATATTTGAAGTTTACAGTTTGGGATACTGGTATTGGCATTTCCCAAGAAAACCAATCTTTACTATTTCGTCCCTATAGTCAAATTATTGATCCTGGTGCTGATAGCAATGAAGGGACTGGTTTAGGATTAATGGTGACACAACAATTAGCCCAGATTCATGGTGGTTATTTAGAGTTAGAGTCAGAAGTAAATCAAGGTTCTGAGTTTACTATTATTCTTCCCCTCCAACCTGCGGGAAAAGTTATAGAAGCAATAGAGGCAAAAGCCCAGCAAGACTTAGAATTACAGCAACGAAAAAGCAATGTTTATGGCAATCCATCCTGTAATTATATTCCCAGTTCCTTACGAGAAATTGTGTTAGTAGAAGATGATTTAGCTAATGCTGAATTAATACGAATTTATCTAGGTAGATTAGGTTATCATGTGACTTGTGTTAAAAATGCCACAGCAATGTGGGATATTTTACCACAGATAAATCCAGCAGTAATACTAATGGATGTGATTCTACCAGATGAAAATGGTTTGAGTTTAGTAGAACAACTCAGAAAACATCCCCAATATCAAAATATTCATATAGTTGCCCAAACAGCAATGGCGATGAAAGGAGATAGAGAAACTTGTTTAGCGGCTGGTTTTGATGATTATATTTCTAAACCCATAGATTTAGAAATTTTGGGGGGGATAGTAGCTAAATACAGCAGAATTTAGAATTTAGAATTATGTTTTACAACGGGGATTTTAGCCCAACGCAAAACCCGTTGCTTGTAAAAGCAGGGGACTTTAACCCCCAAAGTTGCTTAAAATATTAGATGGATCGGCATGATGGGATTTAAGCAGAATGATGTTGGCAGAAAAATTAGAAAAATTAACAGCTTTATTTACAGAAATGGAGCAGGCCTTGATCGCTTATTCTGGCGGTGTTGATAGTACCTTGATAGCGAAAATTGGATTCGATGTGTTGGGCGATCGCGCTTTAGCTGTAACGGCGGTTTCTCCTTCCCTACTACCAGAAGAATTAGCAGATGCAACAGCACAAGCCGCAACTATCGGTATAGCTCATAAAATAGTTGATACCCATGAGATGGAAAATCCCAACTATACATCTAACCCTGTTAACCGCTGCTATTTTTGTAAAAGTGAATTACACGACACACTCAAGCCCTTGGCTTTAGAGTTAGGATATCCTTACGTGGTAGATGGGGTAAATGCAGACGATTTGCAAGACTATCGCCCTGGAATACAAGCTGCAAAAGAAAGAGGTGCGCGATCGCCCTTAGCAGAAATTGGGATTACCAAAGCCGAAGTTCGGCAACTTTCCCAACAACTCGGTTTACCTTGGTGGGATAAACCCGCCCAACCTTGTTTAAGTTCTCGCTTTCCCTACGGTGAAGAGATTACCATAGCCAAATTACAGCGAGTGGGTAGAGCAGAAATTTATTTAAGAAATCTGGGGTGGGATAATTTACGGGTACGTTCAGAAGCAGACACGGCCAGAATTGAACTACCACCAGAAAAAATTGCAGATTTTGTGAGCAAGACAGATTTACCCAACCTTGTAACAACATTTCAAAATTTAGGATTTATCTACGTGACTTTGGATTTAGAAGGTTATCGCAGTGGTAAATTAAACCAAGTTTTAAATCGGGAAGTTGTAGGCACCAAAAACTAAACAGGTGACAGGTGACAGATTTGAAGATTCGTTCATGTGCAAATTCAATATCTCTGAAAAGCTGACGATCTATTAGTTTTGACTTTTGAATTCTGCGAAGCGGTACTAGCGTTGAGCAACAATATATTCTATCTGCTCTAGGGCTGCTCGCCAGACATCATATCCTGCTGGTGATAAATGCAGCCCATCGGTACTTAATTCTGGACGTAAGCCACCATCAAAATCTGTAAACCAGTTGTGAATATTTAGATAACTAGCCTGTTCCTGTTTGGCAATTAAGGCTATCTGGGCGTTGAGATGACGGATACGTTGATTAGAGACTTGAGGACGACGAACAGGTAAAATTGACTGGACTATGATCTGACTTTTGGGGTGATTATATCGTAAGCTGCGAAGCATCCGCCGATAGTTAATTAAAATAGTTTGGTCACTCGTACCCTTGAGTAAGTCATTAATGCCAATCATCACATAAACAACTTCCGGTCTAGTTGTGGAAAAAGCCGTTAATCTTTTTACCAGTCCGGTGGAATTATCTCCTGATATTCCTTGATTGAGCCACAGTTTACCAGTAGGTAGTTTTTCTTTGGGAAACCACAAGCTTAATGAGTCTCCTACCAAGATACTCAACCTATTTGTACCTTGTCCTTGAGACATTGCTCTGGCTTCCATCGCTAATAACTTTTTCCAATCTTGATAAGTTAACTTTTGTTTTTTGGCTGACTTCCATAAAGGCTGTAAATCATCGTTGTCCAAACGAGTGTATATTTGACCGGTTTTTAGGGATGCCAATCGGAGATAGTACAATTGACTTCCAGAGACAGGAATTAACTGATTGGTTTGATAACTGAGGTTTGATGATGTTTTTCCGGCTTTTGGCTGGGTATCATTTGCCAATTGTGCCAGTAATATGTCCAGATTTGAACTATTTTTATTCTCCTGGGTTGGGGCAGTTTTTGATGGAGAGAGAACTGATTGACTAAATTCTGGCCAGGATGTATTCTTCGGAGTTACTGCTAAAAGAGAATTTTCTGGTTTGGAAAAATTTCGACTACTGAATTCTGGTAAAGAAATGTCAACTTTTGGAATGATTTTTTCACCGACTGGCAGTTGTGAACGCTGTTTTAAATCTCCCAAAAAGTCCGTATTTTCTGGGCGGATATTTGGCACTTTTGGCAAAGCAGATGTTGGTATTGCTAATCCCGTTAACAAGCTCGCAGCCAACAGATATGGTTCTTGCATCGTTTTTGATGTCCTTGTAAGTATTCACTGCTTTTCCTTATGACAGCCTGATTTAGCTGAATTCAGGAAAATTTTACTTTCCTTATGAGTGTATAAAAATCTCTCTAAAGGATGGGCTTATACTTACTTGCAGTATAAAAAATAACATTAAATAAAAAAATATTAAATTTTATTCTGTATACAATAACGTCGTTAAAAGTGCTAAGATTTATGCGAAGTCGTTAATGTTTCCTTTTAATTACGTGGCTAGAGCTAGTACCGCAATTGGAGTCAGTCCAGTAATCAAAGAGATTGTGCAAAAACAGGCACATTCTACCCGTTTGACATTGAAAGAGGTTATCCTCATGGGGATGTTGGCAATTGATAAGCTAGATGATCAAGGTCGTCAAGAATTGGCTGATCAAGTGCATCAAATGCAAGTCAATGGTGATATCTAAAATCGGTTTGAGAAGTTGCTGCTATCTGGTCTCAAGTACAGCCAAATTAACTGTACCCACAACAGTAGTAAAAACCAGCTTCTCATCTATTGACTTTGAGCTTAGTTAACAACAATTGCTCGTCAATTTGACCTCTTAGAATTCAAAAGACACCAGGTGGCTTTGTTGAGTAACATCAACAAAACCTATTCTTTTGAAATTAGGGAAGGGGCTAAAGATAAATTCTTTAGAATGCCCCTTCATTGGTTAAAAACTGAATAAATAACTCAGGTAAACTCTGAGGATAACAAACTAAATAAATCTCAACTAACGCTGATTTACGTAACCGTAAATCAGCTATGTTTTTTTATTAACTATCCCTCTTCTGTCTCCTTAATTAAAATTTATTCAATAATAATAGTCCTACCTGAAATGTTCCCACCACAAAACCTAAAATACCCCCTAGAGTAACAATTGCTTGTAGTTCATTTTTGACAATTCCTTCTATGGCAGCTTCTAGATCAGCGGGGGAGGTAGATTTTACTCTGTCAACAATCACCTGATCTATGGAGAGAATGGGGATGATTTGGGCAACTATAGCTTCTAAATCTCTTTCCAGATACTTTTCTAAAATTAGGGCTAACTCTTGGGATACCACTTCCAAAGAAGTATTAACTACTGGAGAACTTTGTAAGCGATTTAGCAATAATACTGAAATATTTTCCCAGTCCGCTGACTCAGTTAATTCCTGTAACAAATTGCCACCACTGGTTTGTAGGTAATTACGCACACTTTCTCTGGTGGTTTTCCTGAGTTGACGAACTGTACCAACTGGTAAATTTTGGAAAGATAAATCTTGGAACAGCTTTTTGAGGCGATCGCGCATTTGCAAGTCTTGGATGAGTTCCCGCAATCTTTCATTAGTGGCCTCTTTTTCATCTAAGCAAAAGGTTCTTAATCGGGTCAAAGTATTGCGTACACCGAATAAATTCGCTACAACCCAATAAGTACCGCTAGTTTTTTCTCTCAGGTTGTCGTCAATAGTTTGAATTGTCTTATCTGTCAAAAAATCTACTACAGCTTGTCTGAGAACATCTGGTGGTAAACCTGCTTCTAACAACCAGTCAGCTAACCGTTTAGCCTGTTCCTCAGTGAGTTGAAATTCTAATAATACTTGGTCAAAAATCTGGTTAATTTGCGCTTCTAAAAAATTTTCTTGTCGTGCCAAAACTTTGAGGAGACGGGGTAAAGATTCTCCTAATAAATCTCGCAAAATACTGGCGACAACTTTGATACTTTTTTGGTTTGTATCTCCCTGAACTTGCTCAATTGCTAGTTGCAATAGCCAGAGAATAGCACTTTGCACCCGTTCTGTTTCTAAAAGTCGCTTGGCCAGTTTTTGTAGTTCTTCTGGGGTTAACAAAGACCCCATAATAGTATTAGAAATATTTTTTGCTAACCGTTCCTGATTACGGGGAATCAATCCGGGAGTAAAAGGTACTCTGCGCCCAAATACATAAATAGAGCGATAAGGGCGAAATAGCATTTTGATGGCTATATCATTGGTGAAATAGCCGATAATTCCACCCAAAATTGGGGGCGATACATAAAGCCAGAGATGTGACCAATCCACAGTATTTTGGATTAGAGGGTTACGATTTATGAACTACTAACACTCCCATCATACCGTTAGAAATGGGGTAGTGTGTGATGTTGACAAAACCTGCTTGTTGTGATATCTCGACTTGTTTTTTACCACTAGGGAAGCGGTCGAGACTGGGGCTAATATAAGCATATTCGTCTTTTACACCTAAATTAGTGGCTAGGGGAACGACGAGATGATCTAAATACCACTGCTGAAACGTGCGGAAAATTTGGTTACTAGGACGATGGAAATCTAAAATAGCTGCTTTTTTTCCGGGTTTAAGGACGCGATAAATTTCTTGGAGACTAAGAGGAATATCTTTAACATTTCTGAGACCATAACCCATGGTGATGGCATCAAATTGGTTGTCTTCAAAGGGTAATTTGAGGACATCAGCTTCTATCCAAGTGATCGGGGGTTGGGGGTAATATTTTTGACTGCGTTCTTGGGCAGCGGCGAGTAAGTTACAGGAGAAGTCTACACCATAAACTGTTCCTGTATGTCCTACACGACGGGCTAGTTGAAAAGTTAAATCACCACTACCACAACACAAATCTAAACAAGTATCTCCTGGTTTAGCCGCACTCCATTTGACTGTCATTTCTTTCCAGATGCGGTGTTGTCCCAGACTTAACCAATCGTTGAGTTGGTCGTAAACTGGGGCAATGCGGTTAAAAATTTCACGGACTTCTTGATTGATGGGTGGTGGGTTATTGGTCATTCGATTTTGGATTTTTGTTTGTCAATTGTTAGTTTTTAGTTTTTATCTGTTATTTGTGATCTGGCTACTGGAAAGGGCGATCGCTACTAACTGTACAGACAAATGAATAAGTTTCAGCTCATCTTCCCTTAAATTACAAGGTTGTTGCCACTGTAGTGATAATACTCCTAACATTTTTTTTCGATAAATAATCGGGATCACTAAATGGGCTTGGACTCCAGCTGCTAGGTAGTGACCAAGGGTATTAAGATTAGGGTCTTGAGGTATATTTAAAGAGGATTGAATTTGACCTGTGGCGATCGCTGCTGTTGCTAATGGATCTTCTGATAGCCAGTTTTCTACAACACTAGCTTTACTGTAAATACCTTGGGTTTCAATTAGACTATTGCTTGCCATAAGTTGGACAATACAGCCATCTGTATGGAAACTTTTACTAAAGGCTTTAGCGATGGGAGCAAGAATGTCTTCGGAACTAGAAGCTGCTTGGGTAACTTCCACCAAAACAGTCAAAAGTTGCATTTGACTATTAGCACGGCGTAATTCTTCTGTCCTTTGTTTAAGCAAATCATAGGTTGCTGCCGCTCTTTGTACCACTTCCTTGAGTTCTCCAGAGTCCCAAGGTTTGGTAATGTACTTAAAAACTTGACCAGCATTAATAGCTTCTACTAAATCTTCAATATCAGTAAAACCTGTGAGGATAATTCTGACTGTATCGGGAAATTGGGGTAAAGTCCGGCTGAGAAATTCCGTTCCTTTCATTTCCGGCATTCTTTGATCGGAGATAATTACCGCTACCTCTCCCTCTTCCTCCAAAAGTTCTAAAGCTGTGACACCACTTTCTGCTTTGAGGACATTAAAGTCACGACGAAAGGTACGATAGAGTAGATCAAGGTTATCTGGCTCATCATCAACGACTAAAATTTTCATTTTTTTGGCACGAGTTCGACTACTTAACTGAGAACGTACTTGTTCAATTTCTAAATTTTGGTTATCCATAAGTTCTTTTATCTGCTCTTGACACTTTTGTTATATTCCATACCGAGTAATGCTGAACATAATATTGAGATTGAGACTTTCACTATTAATTATGCAGATAGTGAGAGATGAAAATAATACTTGCTGTTCAGATTAAGCTGTAACATATTTTAGTTACACCTTGATTGATATGGTAGGCAAATTTAAGCTAATGCTACCAGTAGATAAAATCAATTGTTAAAAATTTACTAATCACCATATTAAATTTAAGCTTGCACTTCCGATTATGACTGAACTACCATCTAACACTCAAGATACTGAGAATGCTACTAATGATACCGCACAGGAACTATTAGTCAAACTTAGACAAAAACAAGGTAATTGGGTGGAATGGGGTCATGCGATCGCCCAACTACAAAAAAGCGCTTATAACCCCCAGGAAATCTTTGAAGCGACTGGATTTGAGCCAATTCAACAAAATCAGGTAATTGTTGGCGCTCAGGTTTACAGTTCTTTAGAAAAGTTTGGTGCATCAGCAGATACCCTGGCATATTATGGTCAAAGAGCTAGTGATATTCTCTATGAACTGCGGTTACTAACTCAAGAAGACCGAGCTACCGCTGCTGATTTGATTTTTTACCATAAACTAGATGTAGACGAAGCGCGGGAAGTTGCTAAAGCAATTAAAGATTTTTCTCGGTTTTCTACTCCCCCCCAAGGTTTTACCAACCATCCAGGGGATGCAGTAGCTTATCAAGTTTGGAAATTAGCTAGACAAAACTCTGATTTACAAGAGAGATCACGCTTAATTGCTAAGGGTTTGCGCTTTGTAAATTCCCCCACAGCTAGGAAACAAATAGAACAACTATTAACAGATTTTACCGTAGTTCCCCAACGTCCTGCTCCACTTCTGCCCTTTTTCCGCCTAGAATCAGACGAAGAATTGCCCAGAATCGTACCTGTGGTGGGAGAATTACCGCTAACACCCCAAGCTGTTCAAAGTGTACCCATAATTACGGAAGTTGAACCATTTAAAATAGTCAAATTTGCTGGGGAACAAGCATTGGTATCTTTACCTGGTTGGCAAATATTAAGAGCATCAGAAGATCCAGTAGTAATTATTGCCAGTAGTGATATTTTTCCCAGTCCTACCCAAACTCGAATAGAACCAGTTTTAGTAGTAATAGATCGCGCTCAAACAGATTGGGATGCTTCCAGTTATTTTGCATTTGATAATTCTGGAGAAGTTGATTTTCAATGGTTTGAAACTGCACCAGAAAACACTTTGTTAGGGAAAATAATTATTATTTTACGTCCTAAGAAGGTTCTCGATGAAGAATTTACTAAAGATGCTTGGCAAATTGATGAGTAATGTTTGGTGATTGGGGAAAAGGTAATTAATAAAAACTTTCACCTGTCACCTATAATTACACCGATATAATTGATAGGGAAAGCGGCCAGTGCGGTGGTAGTGGTTAGTGTCTATATTGCACATAGTTTTTGCAGTTATAGCAAACTCTGGAGCAAAGTTTTCTCTTCTGATACTTGAACCAATAAACCATAAATTAAATTGAGATTTGTTGGGGGTAGAAAAGTTAGCCAGTTTCTGATCAAGATTAGATAAATCAAAAGAATTATCTATAAAAGCTAAACTATCTTGATTTTGTTGATTATGACTTCTTTCATTTTCTAAAGCTACAGCAAAACTTAAACCTCCAGCTACATCTTGATAATTATCATATTTTATAACTAACATTAACGGTATATCAGGTTCTAAATTCATATTTCTAGCAACTTGATCTGGGAAAAATGGTTTTTGAAATGTGAGATTGTTCACTACAAAAATACAACTAATTATGCCAACACTTAAAAATATATATTTGGAAACTTTTAGTTTTTCCAACCCAACTGCGAAGAGAGCGCAGAAACTAGGATAATAAACAAAACTATAACGAGGAACAATCGTAATATCTTTACCTAAAAAATAGGCAATAACAAAGAATTGCAATAAGACAAAAAAGATGAAACTACTAAACGTGAAGATAGAAAAATGTGTTGTATGATTAAACCATAAAGAAACCAGATTTTTAAAAACTTTGTATCCCATCCAGAGGGTAAATGTCACCATTAAAAAACCAGAAATAACTTGAATAATTAAAGTTTGGTTTTCCACTGGGAGAGTAATAATCATTAATACCCAGTTGAGTAAAGTTTGATAAATCGGTTCAACGTGTTGAGGAGATGGTAACCAGTTGGTTTCTGATTTACGAAGATGGCTAAATATGATTAGTACCCAGGGAATGAAAGCAATAATAATAGTGCTAATTGAAAGAATGAAATATAAACAAACTTTTGGGAAATTAATGATTTTTTCTCTAACTCGGTAAATTAGTAATAACAGAGTAAAAATTTCCGCATTGAGAGAGAGAGTAAAAAAATAGTGAATATAAAGCCCAATACTATTAATAACTGCCCATAATAACCAAAATCGAAATCGAGAATCATGATTTAAAAAGATATCTTGTTGAATTTTAATCAGGAAAAATAATGATAAAATAATTAAAAGCATAGGTAATGTATAGTGCCTTGCTTCTTGGGATAGATAAACAGCAAAAGGTGATAAAGCCATTAATAATGCTGCCATAATTCCAGATTTACTAGAAAAGGCAATACTATTAACACTGTACATTGCTATGATAGAAGTTACACCAAATAAAGCAGGGAGAAACCGCAATTTTATCACCCAATTTATATCCCATGAATTTAACCATCCTAACCACCCATACATTCCACAGAAAAACAATGGTGGATGGGTAGAATCATTAGCCAAATTTTCAGCAATTTCTGAACAACTAACTCCAGGCTGCCAAGTAAAAATTTCTGGTAATTGTTGGATTGGAAAAACAACATCTAAAGGTATATCACTGTAATTTCTACCCAAGCTAAAAATAGCGGTAATGATTTCATCTAACCAGAGTGATTTTAAATCTAAATGCCAAAATCGTAGTACAGTTCCCAAGAGAATCACAGCAGTTAAATAGATGTAAGTTTGATAATTTTTCATGAAGTATTTATCTTGTTATTCTATGTGTGGAGTGGTTCATAATTCCGTAATTTGTGTATAGGTCATAGAGAAAAAATAACCGCAGATAAACGCAGATGGTTGGATGAATTTTATGGTTTACTTTAGCCTCACATCTTAGAAATCTGGTTGAGAAAATGTCAAAATATAAATGCAAATAAATCATAAATCAATATTGTACATTTTTACACCATCGTCAAAATAAAAGATAAAATTAGAACCTGGAATTATGTCAAAAGATAACTTTACAGATACAGAAGCTCATCTAGAAACAGCGGAGACTACAGCATCATCTATAACTAGGTTATGGGAAAACATTAACAAAATTCGGGATAAATTGCGACCTGGACAAACCCAGATGGCCGACTGGGAAACAGGCCCACTTGCTGTATCTGCTGTTCCTGGTGCTGGTAAATCTACGGGGATGGCCGCTGCTGCTGCTATAGCTATAGCACGTCAATATATTCTTGCTGAAAATACAGATAATAAAAATTTTCGTCAGTTAGTTGTTGTTACTTTTACTCGTTCCGCTGCTGCTAATTTAAAAGCTAAAATCCGCAAGGAATTAAAAGAATTATCTTTACCACAAACAGGTTTTGATGTTTATACCTTACATGGTTTAGCTTTTGATATTGCCCGTCGTTATCCTGATTTATCGGGATTACAGTTAGAAAATGCCACATTAATTACTCCTAACCAAAGTCATCGTTTTATTCGTTTAGCAGTGGAAGAATGGATAAATAAACATCCAGAAATGTATCACAGATTGTTAGAAGGTCAACAGTTTGATGGGGAAGAAACAGAAAAATTACGTCGTCAGTCAGTGCTAAGAACGGAAATATTACCAGATTTAGCTTATACGGTAATTCATGAAGCTAAAAGTTCAGGAATATTACCATCGAAATTATATGAATGGAGTGAGAAAACCCAGAATAATTATCAGATTTTACGTATGTCAGCAGGACTGTATGAAGAGTACCAAAAAATTATGTATTTAGAGGATTTTTATGATTATGATGATATGATTTTGGCTGCATTGAAGGTATTAGAAAATAAGGAAACTCTCAGGAATGAGAAAAACAAAATTTTTGCAGTTTTTGAAGATGAAGCTCAGGATTCTAGTCAACTTCAAACACAACTTTTAGAAACATTAGCAACCGATGATCAATCAATACTTAATTTAGTCAGAGTTGGTGATCCAAATCAAGCAATTAACTCTACTTTTACTCCTGCTGATCCGATTTATTTTCGTGAGTTTTGTAAAAGCTGTGAAAATGATCAAAGACTAGCTACTATGAATCAAGCTGGTCGTAGTAGTCGGATTATTATTGATGCGGCTAATTTTGCTTTAGAGTGGATAAATAGTCAAGGGTTAAGTCAATGGTTAGCTAAAAATAAATATAGAGAAAAACCATTTTTAGAACAAAAAATTCAGCTTGTTAATGTTAATGATCCTCAAGAAAATGCAAATCCGCCAGCAGTCGGTAAAGGTTTAGAATTATATACACCAAGTGATATTAAGCATACTGTTGAGTTAATTTCCCAGCGAGTTATTGAGTTATTTCAGGATAATTCAGAAGCTTGTGGTGCTGTGTTAGTAAGGGAAAATCGCCAAGGTAGATGGTTAGCTGAAGCTTTAAAACCGATATTTCAAGAAAATAAGATTAAACTCTATGATGTGGGAGAACAAGAAAGACGTTCTCATGTTCCTCAAGAGATTTTATCATTATTGCAATTTTGCGATCGCCCCCATTCACCTGATTACTTAAAAGCAACTTTAAATGTATTAGTTAAACGGAGGTTAATTCCCACTCAAGATATTAACACTTTAGCCATTGTACCAGAAGAATTTTTATATCCTAGTCCTTTAACCAAACCCCAATCAGAAATAGTACAAACCGCTGCCCATTTATGTCGTAGTTTGTTACGTGCTAAGTTAGAATTACCCACTTATCATATAATTTCTTTTTTAGCTTTAACTTTAAAATATGACCAAACAGAATTAGCGACAGCGGATAAATTAGCTGAGAGGGTAAATATACAACTGATTGGCAATAATTCCATGGATGCAATGTTAAAAGCTTTAAGTGAAATTGTTAATTCTGAAAGGTTTGAACCAGTTGATCCAGAAAATGTAGAAGCACAATATACTAAAAAAGGTCAATTAACAATTATCACCATGCACAAAGCTAAAGGCTTAGATTGGGATTATGTATTTTTGCCTTTTTTGCATGAAAATTTAATTCCTGGGAGATTTTGGCTTCCTCCTCAAGGTAAATTTTTAGGCGATTTTATTTTACCAGAAGTTGCCCGCGCTCAAATTCGGGCTGCACTCCATAAAAACGGAGAAAATATACCCAATGTTAACCAAGCTGCGGAGGATGCAAAATATTTAAAAATGGCAGAAGAATATCGTTTACTTTATGTTGCCATGACCAGGGCAAAAAAGTTATTATGGATGTCTGCGGCTAAACAAGCACCTTTTACTTGGAGTAAACCGAATAATGTCCAAGATGCTGACCCTTGTCCTGCTTTTATAGCTTTAAAAAAGAAGTTTTTAGAACATAGGATGTAAGAGTACCAGCGAGCGCAAAAACTACATCAGTTTTTCTATTTTCTCGACTCTCAGGTTATATCTAAATTTAATTATTAGTAGATTCGGGAACAAAATCGTGATAAAAACAGTAGATCAATATGTATAGCTTTTATAGATTAGACAGAAAAAAGATTATGTTATCCAATCTCAAAACTCACAGTAAATTATCAAAATCAATAGTTTTTACCCTAGCTTTGACTGGTTTGTTAACTGGTGGGATAAATATTATTAACAATAATACATCTGTAGCTATTCCCAAAACAGGACAGACAATTGTAGCCCAAAATCAAAATCTGCTGTCCAGAAATCTTACTAGTAAAATATTAAAGGATGCTGCTGTGCGTTCTGGTGAGAAAATCACAGATGTAAAAATTTCTCAAGTTACTCCGACAACTTTTAGTAATCTTTGTCGGTTTAAGTTTGGGGAGTTCTGTACTCAGGAATTTAATCCTATTCAGGGTTGGATAGTAGTTGTTAAGGTCAAAGGACAATCTTGGAATTATCATGTTAATCAAGCATCGGAAATTGTTATTGATCCCAAAATTAGTTTTTTTAACGTTTCTCAATTACCTAGAAATATAGCTAACAAAGTTTTTAATGATGCAGCTAAACGTGCAGGTGTAGATAAATCCGATATTACTCTTGTGCGTTCTACTCAAAAAGTATTTGGTAATTCCTGTGAGTTTAAATTTGGTGAAGTTTGTACCAAAATCTACAAACCTGTAGAAGGCTGGGAAGTAGTTATTAGGGTAAGAACAGAATCTTGGACTTATCATGTGAATAAGTCGGGTTCACAAATGGTTCTTGATCCCAAAATAAAAGCTGTTGAAGGCGCTGAATTACCAAAAAGAATTACTGAAAAAATTCTCAGTGATGCTTATCAACGTACTCGTTTAGAAACTTTAGGTATCAAAGTTGTGCGTAGTGTACAAAAAACTTTTAGTAATTCCTGTGTGTTTAATTTTGGTGAAGTCTGTACCCAACAATATGATCCGATTGAGGGTTGGGAAGTTGTAGTTAAGGTACAACGAGAGTTCTGGACTTATCATGTTGATAAAAGTGGTTCACGTCTTGTTTTAGATCCCAAGGTTGTAGCTAATTTGCAGAATTGACAATTTACAACTTAGAGAGGAGATTTGCACCAACCGCCTATGAGAGCAAATCTCCTGTAGCGTAAGTTCCGTTATGCCCTACCGTACCGAGTCCTAGTGTCAGAGTATTGATTGCTGCATAAGTATCTCTGTCTTCCACCACGGTAAAAACCTACGTTAAATTAGCTCGTCGGGTGCTAAAACATACATAATTTGTCAAGAATGCAGAAATCAGGTAAAAAACTGACTGTAAAACTCCTGGATTTTGACTAGAAAAGCATTAATTTTTCGTTACATTAACCACTAATTCCTCATAAATAGACAATAATTAAGAAATAGTAAAGTATGAAGAGTGATTGGGTGGAAAGAATGCTATGGAAAATAAATTACTTTCTCAGCAAACAGTCTATCCAGGAAACCTACTCAGTCATATCACTGATCGTATTTCTCAAACTTCAGATTTATCAGATATTTTGGCGGCTACCGTCGCAGAAATACGTACATTTTTAAATATAGATAGAGTTAAAATTTACCGCTTTGATAGTGATGGTAGTGGGGAAGTAATAGCCGAGTCAATCAATGGCGATCGCCTACCATCATTATTAGGATTACACTTTCCCGCTGGAGATATTCCTCCCCAAGCCAGAGAAATGTTTGTCCAATCTCGTCAGCGGATCATCGTAGACGTAGCATCTGGAAAAAAGACTCTCAGCCGCATCAAGTCACCAGGAACACCGGAAAGTAACAATCAACAAGAGATTCGCTATACAGCCGTAGATACTTGTCATCTGCAATATCTGAAAACCATGGGTGTGGCCGCTTCCCTAGCCATCCCAATTTTATACCATAATCACCTGTGGGGTTTGATGGTAGCCCATCACACTCAACCTCGACCTTTTACAGGACAGGAATTGCAGATAGTCCAACTTTTAGTAGATCAATTACTAATAGCGATCGCTCAAAATCACCTATTTATACAAGCTCAACAACAGGCACAACAAGAATTAGCAATTAGCAAAATTAAAAACTGGCTGGGTTCTTCACTAGATCAAGAAGATACTCACCAATCCATACTGCAACACATTGTGACTGCCTTGGAAGGTAACGGCGCGAGACTATACATTACCGCTGACATGGCAAAACGCCCAGCACAGATATACACCTGCGGAGAACAACCCCAAAATAACCTGATTGAAGAAAACAAAATTTGGCAACGTTTAATGGGATGGCAAGGCGTACTAGCTTTAAGTCACCGTCAACCCTCAGAAGTAATGAGAACTGGAGAAAAAACTGAATATTCCATTCATCAAACCCGCGCAGTTTACTGTTACACAATCGCCGACTTTCAACAAGATAACCAACTTAAATCCCTAGCTAGTTTCTTTGACAATACCCTGATCAAATCCTTACTGATTATCCCCCTACAATATCAACAGCAGTATTTAGGCTGCCTGACAGTTTTCCGCCCAGAAATTGAAACAGAAACCCTATGGGCAGGACGTTCCAACCCCGATAATCGGAACTTGCTCCCCCGTGAATCTTTTCAGGCTTGGCGAGAAATCAAAACCGGACAAGCTCAATCTTGGCATCAAAACGAAATCAAACTAGCCCAAGCCTTTGGACTACATTTGTATATTGCCATCATGCAGCAACGGGTAGAAAACTTGCTGCGCCATCATATCTCCAATGATATACTCACAGGCTTACCAAATCGGCTCTTATTTGATGAACTGCTGGCCTTATCCTTAGTGAATATTCAGCAACGGGGGGGAGTGCTGGCAGTAATGTGTTTAGATTTAGATCGGTTCAAAGCCATCAATGATAATTTAGGTCACGTAGTTGGCGATCGCCTCTTGCAAACCGTAGCCGAAAGAATCAAAAACTGCTTAGGAGAAAAAGACACAGTCGCCCGGTGGGGAGATGACGAATTTACCCTACTGCTACCACAAATTAATTGCACTGATGATGCCACCAAAATGGCCCAACAACTGTTAGATGTCATTGCCCAACCCTTTTACATAGACACCCAAGAACTACACATCACCGCCAGTATCGGTATTGCCCTAGCACCCTACGATGGGGAAGAAGCTGAAACCCTCCTTAAACACGCAGACACCACCCTCAACCGTGCCAAACAACAGGGAAAAAATAACTATCTGTTATACACAGCTACCATGAATTCCACCTCCTTTGAGCGATTGGTACTAGGTAACAACCTTTACAAAGCTCTGAGTAGAAAGGAATTACTCCTCCACTACCAACCACAAATAGACCTAAAAACAGGTCAAATTGTCGGCATGGAAGCCTTAGTGCGGTGGCATCATCCAGACATGGGGCTGATTTCCCCGGCTCAATTTATCCCCTTAGCAGAAGAAACAGGATTGATCTGTGACATTGGTGAATGGGTATTACGTACAGCTTGTACTCAAAATCGTCAATGGCAATTAGCTGGACTGCCACCCTTACGAGTAGCAGTTAACCTTTCCGCCCGTCAATTCCAACAAACCAACTTAGTGCAAACAATCACTAAGATATTACAAGAAACCCAACTAGAACCCCAATATTTAGAACTGGAAATAACTGAAAGTTTATTAATGCAAGATGTAGATTTTACTGTTTCTGCCTTGCGAGAACTACAAGCTTTAGGAATTCACATTTCTATGGACGACTTTGGGACAGGTTATTCATCCCTGAGCTTGTTAATGTATTTTCCTCTGAGTAGTTTAAAAATAGATAAATCCTTCGTTAGTAACTTGAACAAAAGTTCCAGTAACTCTGCAATTATCAACTCTGTAATTTCCTTGGGTCATGGATTGAATTTAACCTTAGTAGCAGAAGGAGTAGAAAGTTTAGATCAACTAGAATTTCTCCGTTTAGCTAACTGTGATATTGTCCAAGGATATTTATTAAGTAAACCTCTGAATGGGGAAAATGCCACTAAATTTTTATTAGAGAAATCTCCCCAAAAAGCTCAAAGTATTCTGGGTAAAAATATTAAATCTGATCAAACTCAACCCATTCCTAGTAATGAAGCAGAAAGGTTAATAGCACTCGATAAATATCAAATTCTTGATACTCCCGCCGATACCAATTTTGATAATTTGACTCGGTTATTAGCCCGATTATGTGAAACTCCCATTGCTTTTATCAGTATTATAGATAAAGAAAGACAGTGGTTTAAATCCAAACAAGGATTGACTATTAATGAAACTCCCAGAGCGATCGCCTTTTGCTCCCATACCATCTGTCAAAATGATTTATTAATTGTTCCTGATACTTTAATAGATCCACAATTTGCAGATAATCCCTTAGTTACATCCTATCCTAAATTACGTTTTTATGCAGGTGCGCCCTTAGTGACAAGAGAGGGTTTTGCTTTGGGTACTCTTTGTGTTGCTGACTATGTACCCAGAAAATTAACCCCAGAACAGGAAGAAACATTAAAAATTCTCGCAGTACAAGTAATCACAACTTTAGAACTTTACCGCAATCAAATCGAAGAGCTAGATTTTAAAAAACAGTTACATCAGCCGAATAAACTCAGTCAGGTACAAGAAAAACTGGCAGAAACATTAACTCTATATAAACAAAAAGAAAAAGAATTAGTTGAAAGAGTTAACCTAGCACAATTAAGTTCAAACATTGCTAATATTATTGGTCAACATAAAAAGTTATTACTACTGTTGCAAAGTTGTACAAATACCTTAACTCAACATTTAGATATTGCCTTTGCAGGAATTTGGATCAAAAATCCAGTTAGGGAAACTATGGATTTAGAAGCTAGTTCTGCCTTATCTATCTATACGGATGATTTATCTTATTCCCTCCCTATCAGTGAGTTTCAGATCAATTGGATTGCTAAAAATTGTCAACTATTTCAGAGTAATCAATTACTAAATGAAGTAGATTTAATTGATAGAGAATGGGTAAAACGAGAACGGTTACAAGCTTTCGCTGGCTACCCGTTAATCATAGATAATTCCGTAATTGGAGTTATGACAGTATTTAGCCGCCAAAAACTTACCTCCAAGGCTACAAATCAATTAGCTATCATTGCCGATGATATTAGCCGTTGTATAGAATATAAACAAACTGAAGAACTACTCCAACAACAGAATCAACGGGAAAGGTTAGTTGCCAATATTACTCAACGCATCCTTCAGTCTTTGGATCTCGATGAGATTATGAATACAACTGTGAAGGAAGTAAGGCAATTTCTGCAAACAGACCGAGTAATTATTTACCGCTTTAAGGAAGACTGGACTGGTGTAGTGGCAATGGAATCCGTTGCAGAGGGAATTCAATCAATTATCTATAGTTTGATTGACGAACCATGTTTTAGAAAAGTGTATGTGTCTCAGTATCGTCAAGGAAGAGTCAGAGCAATTGACGATATTTACACTGCGGGTATAGGTAAATGTCACTTAGATTTACTAGCAGAATTTCAGGTCAGAGCTAACTTAGTAGTGCCAATTATTCAAGGAGAAAAGTTATGGGGTTTGTTAATTGCCCATCATTGCACTAGTCCACGTCATTGGCGAGAACTGGAAATTAATTTGTTGACTCAGTTGGCCACACAGGTAGCGATCGCCATCAAACAATCAGAATTATATCAACAAGTACAACGTCAAGCCACAATTGATGGTTTAACCCAAATTTCCAACCGTCGCCGATTTGATGAATACTTCCAGCAAGTTTGGCAGCAGATGGCAACTAGACAAACACCTCTATCAATTATCTTGTGTGATATAGACTTTTTCAAACTTTACAATGATAGATATGGTCATCCAGCGGGAGATGATTGTTTACGCCAAGTTGCTAATGCTATTCACAAAGCCGGAAATCGTCCTGGTGATTTAGTCGCACGTTATGGTGGGGAAGAGTTTGTCCTTGTCCTGCCAAATACCTCCGCTACCGGGGCTATGCAACTAGCAGAACGCATCCGCGCTGAAGTGCAAGCCTTACAAATTCCCCATGAAAAATCTGGTGTGAATGATCATGTCACCCTCAGTTTAGGAGTTGCCAGTATTATTCCCGCTGCTAGTTTCACTCCTAGCTGTTTAATAGCCACTGCTGACGAAGCACTGTATCAAGCCAAAGCCCAGGGGCGTGATTGTTTACATTTAATTTCTCATCTGAGTTATTAATTGTGCTTTTAAAATCGCAGATACTTATTTGTTCGAGTACAATTAAAGTCTAAAAAATGTGCCAGCAAGAAGAGGTGATACCGCCAAAAATCAATCACTTTCTCCGATTCAAAATCTGATTTATTGTTAATTAGTGGACATTTTAGGAGATAATATAGGATTAACCCGTATATCCAAATTGACAATTTATAGTAGGTGACAGGTAACAGAGCTAAAAGCCTTTCATTGTCTAAATTTTAGTTAATGTCCTAACCGCCTTGTCTACTGCCATAACTTAGCCAAAAACATACAAAAATAGCTCACTGATTTCGCCAACATTCTGACTCCTGAACCCTTACAAGTAAAACCTTTCGTGACCTTTCCTTAATATTCAGTAAAATAATTCACATTGTTATCACCTATGCAATTAAATGATCAGCTGATGACTCTGCCAAATTTACATAAACTCGTTAATCATCATCCTTTAACGATTAGCTCTGATAGCTGTGCCATAGAAGCTATTATGTTGATGGATCAAGAAGAAAACCATAGCTTAAAAATATTCAAAACGTTAGAATCATTACCAAAAATTCAAGACCAACAAAAAGCCACTGGTTGTGTTTGCGTTGTAGAACAAAGAAAGCTGTTAGGTATATTTACAGCTAGAGATGTAATTAGATTAATAGCTTCAGGCAGAGATATATCAAAGATAAAAATAGCTGAAGTAATGGTACAGCAACCCATCACCATAAAAGAGTCAGAATTACTTGATTGCTATCAAGCCTTATCAATTTTCAGACATTACGAAATTCATCATTTACCAATTGTAGATGATCGAGAAAACCTGGTAGGAATAGTAACTGAATCTGCACTTTTACAAGAATTAAACTTAGTAGAATTATGTAGTGCGCTTGGAAGTTTCCTAGAATACAACCAGGGAAAAAATCCCCAACCGTTTACATCCCAGCACACACATCTGCAAAACCAGCAACGAGAAATTAATGCCGATCAGATTGGTAATAGCTTACAAAAAAAACAGGTCGGAGAAGAAATACAAGAAATAAAAGAAATAAAAGTTACAGAAGAACTTGAGCAAACAATAGAAGAACTACAAGTTGTTGAAGAAGAAATATGCCAACAAAACGAACAAATATTAGTAGCAAGTCAGATTGCAGACTTAGAACGTCAGCGTTACTATAATTTGTTTGAATTGACACCCTATGGTTATTTAATCACCAGCAAATTAGGGATCATTGAAGAAGCAAACCAAGCAGCATCAACCCTACTATCTGTAGATCAGAAGTATCTGGTAGGTAAGCCATTACAAATTTTTATAACTCAAAAAGAACATGAGGATTTTATATCTCAACTAGCTGATACTCAACAAATTCAAGAATGGGAAATTTACCTACAACCACGACAAGGAAAAATTTTTCCTGCCAGTGTGAGAGTGACTAGCATCTACAATACTCAAGGTCAACATACTGGTTGGAGTTGGTTAATATCTGATATTAGTAAAAACAAACAAACCGAGACAGCACTACGCAAAGCTACAGAAGAATTACGTATTACTAATCAAGCATTACAACAAGAAATTCAAGAACATCAAGAGACAGAAGCAGCAATAATAAAAAGTGAGGGTATATTTCGTCAATTTGGGGAAAACATCCAGGCGCACATTTGGATTTGTACAAAAGATTGTAGTGAAATCCTCTATGTAAATCCAGCTTATGAAAAAATTTGGGGTCGTTCTTGTCAAAGTCTGGTGGAAAATCCCATATCTTGGATAGAAGCCATTCATCCAGAAGATAGAGATCAAACTTTAGCGACCATAGAAAAGTACCATCAAAATGATGAAGGTGCAAATTTAGAATATCGAATTGTACATCCTCATCAATCAGTAAAATGGCTGTGGGTTAGATGCTTTCCGATTAAAAACGAACAAGGAGAGATATTATACTTTGGTGGTATTGCTGAAGATATTACTGAGCGAAAATTGGCTGAACAATCTTTCCGGGAAAGTGAGTCCCGATTGAATATAGCCATAGAAACTGCCCAGATAGGTATCTGGGAAAAAAAAGTAAATAATCCGCACAAATGTATTTGGTCAGATAGTATAGGACCCCTGTATGGATTACTGGAAGGTAGTTTATGTCCACCCCATGAAGAATTCTTTAAATTAATCTATCCTGAAGATCATCATATTCTGCGTCAAGCTATCAGCAATTCTATAGAAAAAGGAGAAGAATTCACTATAGAATATCGGGTAGTTTGGCCGGATGACAGCATACATTGGTTAAGTAGTACGGGAAAAACCCTTTACAACCAAGAAGGTGAGCCACTCAAGATCATTGGCACAAGTATGGATATATCAGATCGCAAGCATAAAGAACAAAAGCTACATGAACAAGCAGAATTGTTAGATATTGCGACTGATGCTATTTTTGTCAGGGATTTCCAAACAGAAATTGTATTCTGGAATAAAGGTGCAGAAAAAATTTATGGTTGGAGTAAAGATGAGGCCATCGGTAGTAATCTACATGATCTGCTCTATGGGAATGAGAAAATTTCACCAAGACAAGAAGTTGTTGCTCTCAAAGATGTAGTTAAGTTAGGAACTTGGCATGGTGAATTACGGAAACAAACTAAATGTGGTCAGGACATAATAGTTGAAAGTCGTTGGTCATTAATGTTAGATAATGATGGACAGCCAAAATCTATTCTGATTGTAGATACTGATATTACCAAGAAAAAAGAATTAGAAGAACAATTTTATCGTAACCAAAGAGTAGAAAGTATTGGTACTTTAGCAGGAGGTATTGCCCACGACTTAAATAATATCTTGTCACCAATTTTAATCTCGGCCCAACTACTAAAAGGTAAATTTGCCCAAGATACAGAACGTCATTTACAGATGCTAAATATTATCGAGAATAATGCTAGGAGAGGTTCTTATTTAGTGAAACAAGTGTTATCTTTTACGCGGGGATTAAAAGGAGAAAGAACAACAGTACAAGTTAAACACCTGATTACGGAAATTCTCAACTTTGCCAAACGGACATTTCCCAAATCTATTGAATTTACTACCCAAATACCTGAACATTTAGGTACAGTTTTTGGTGATTCGACCCAATTACATCAGGTATTAATGAACCTAGTCGTTAATGCCCGTGATGCTATGGCAGAAGGGGGAATACTGAAAATTGTGGCAGAAAATATGTTTATTGATGAAGCATATAGCCGAATGCACATTGAAGCTAAAGAAGGTCATTATATTGTGATTACTGTTGCAGATACGGGTGTGGGCATACCTGCAGAAATATTAGATCGGATTTTTGAGCGATTTTTTACGACCAAAGAAGTTGGTCATGGTACAGGATTTGGGTTGTCAACTGTACAAGAAATTATCACTAATCATAATGGTTTTGTCACAGTTTCTAGCCAAGTTGGTAAAGGGAGTACATTTAAAGTTTTCTTACCATCGGTAGAATCTCCTGAACTTCCTACTTTAGAGGAGTTAGATATTTCTCCAGGTCAAGGAGAGTTAATTTTAATAGTAGATGATGAACCGCAAATTATCGATCTGAATAAAATCATCTTAGAGAATAATAATTATCGGGTTTTGACTGCTAGTAATGGCTTTGAGGCGATCGACATTTATAAAGAACACAAACACGATATTAGCTTGGTTTTAATTGATATGATGATGCCAGAAATGGATGGTGTCACTGCGATTCGCACTTTGCAGAAAATTAACCCCGATGTAAAAGTCATTGCTTGTAGTGGTTCATCTAGCATAGATTTATTACCAAAATCAGCCGAAATCAAGGTAGAAGCAGTTTTGTTGAAGCCTTACAACGCTAATGAATTATTGATGAACTTGAATCAGGTAATTGGTAACTGTTAACTAATATTAACCGGATTGAAGATACAATCAAACGCAATTAATTTTAACTGTTAAGGCGAGGATTTATGAATTCTGGAGAGATGTCAATTACCATTGGTTGGTTGTATCCCAAATTGATGAGTACCTATGGCGATCGCGGTAATGTCATTACTATAGAACGTCGCGCCCAATGGCGGGGATATAATGTCACAGTATTACCCCTAGACCAAAATTCTACCGCCGATGAGATCAAATCAGTAGATGTAATTGTCGGTGGAGGAGCGCAGGATCGTCAGCAGGAAATAGTCATGCGTGACTTACAAGGTGCAAAAGCTGAGGCGATGCGGGATAAAATTGAAAATGGGACACCGGGAGTTTTTACCTGTGGTTCTCCCCAACTTTTAGGGAATTATTATGAACCAGCATTTGGCCAAAGAATCGAAGGTTTAGGAATTTTAGATTTAGTTTCTATTCATCCAGGGGAAAATACTAAACGCTGTATTGGTAATTTAGTCATTGAAGTGACAGCTTCCCGTTTAGCACAAGAACTAGAAGCAATGATCGGCACAAAACCCTATTTAGTCGGTTTTGAAAATCACGGTGGAAGGACAAAATTAGGGAAAGTAGAAGCTTTGGGACGTGTGGTTTATGGTTTAGGTAATAACGGTGAAGATGGTACAGAAGGAGCATTTTATCAGAATGCGATCGCCACATATTCCCACGGGCCATTACTACCAAAAAATCCTTTTGTCGCCGACTGGTTAATTCAAACAGCTTTAAGATTGAAATATCAACAAGAAATTAAACTCACAACTTTAGATGATACCCTAGCAACTCAAGGCAGAGAAGCAATGTTTAAAAAGTTAAAAGTTAATTTACCAAATATTGCTAATACAAAAGTTTAATGAAGCAATATTTCAGCTATTATTTGCTTTGACTTTGTAATAAAGGCCGTATAACCAAATAACCAGCACTAAAACCAGTAATCATAATTAACACAATTGTCAACAACAACCACCAACCACTCAAACCCTTTGTATCAGACTCCGTAGAAATATAATAGCCTACCCCCTGTTCCTCAATATACACAGTTTCTGAAGAGGGAAAATTCATATCCATCATAGGGACAGAAACAGGTTCACGCTTGCTTTTCTGCGGTGGTTTAGAAGTTGGTTTCCGTGGTGGAGGTGCTGATTTTCCTGTTGGTTTATTTGTGGGTTTATTGACTGGATTAGTGCGGTTTACACTTGGGGATGCAGGAGATGGAGAGGTGGGATGGGGATTTTTTACCTCCGTATTAACCCTGGGCATAGGTTGATAACTGGGTATGTTTTGTACCTTGTTTTGATTCCGTGGATGAGATTGAGAACCTGGTTTAGAAGACTCCAGTCGCTTTTGCAATTCCAAGCAAGACTCAACAACACTGTTGAATTCTTGGCGCAATTGTTGATTTTCTTGAGATAGTTGATGATTTTGACCCGTAACTGCATCTAACCTAGCTTGTACCGCTTGTAACTCCGCCACTAACTCCCTATACACATAAACAGGAACAGAGGGGGAATACCTGGGAGTAGATGGCTTACTGTGCGTATTTGCCGTAGTTGTTCTCATCTGCATTTTGGTATAAAAATTAAGTCTTTAGATTAACAAAGTCTACTATCAGAGTAAAGCTATCCCGGAGATTAGCCTCTAGAATAATACATAACTTACCTAACCGCACATAGACAAAACCAAAATAGCCATTAAAGTGTAAATAAAGTTGCTGTCAACGGGAAAATGAAGAAATATCAAGCTTTTTAAGCTTACCTTGACATCTTTATAGTATTTATGTACTATATATTTACTCAGCAGAAATCAGAGGTTTTCTCAGTGTTGATTTCAACATCATAATCTTTACAACATATTACAACATTAAATCAGTCTAGTATCAATTGATTTATCCTGGACAGGATTCCGTGTAAAACTACCATTCGCAAAATTATGACAAGTCAAAAAACCAAGTTTGCTGTTTATAATCTCGCAGGTAAGGAAAAAGCTTTTTATTTAACTGAACAAGTCAAGCTAGAAATTAAACCCGATGCTATTCCTAAAAAAATGGTAGCTCATAGCATCATCATTATAGATCGTTCTGGTTCAATGTATTATGATCTTGAGCCTTTAAAAGAAACATTAATCAAACTTTTGACCCTAGATGAATACAGTAATTCAGACTTAGTTATTACCCTGATTTCCTACTCTTCAAAAGGTGATGTAACCTGTCATTTTCAACGCGTTCCCATTCAGGAATTAATGAAGCCAGATTCATCTTACATCGCAGAAATTAAGGCAATTCACGTAACTGGAGCAACTTGTATTTCCCAATCTTTAAAATTAGCCCAAGAATTAATTCAAAATGAAGAACTGACAGCAATTACCTTACACAGTGATGGTTATGCTAATGATAGCAGCTTTAATTCAGAATCTAAAGCCATAGAAGTAATTTGTCATGAATTGCAAAAAATATCTGTTTTTGTAAACACCATTGCCTATTCTCCCTATTCTGACTTTAAATTCCTAGCCAAAATTGCTAATTCTGTATCTGGTACTTGTTTGCAAGCTGGCAACATCAAAGAAGTATATGATGCCCTTTATAACACAGGAAATGTGTTAAAAGAAGCCACCGGAATAGTCATAGAAGAACCCTTAGCTAGTGACTATAGTTATCAAATCTTCTTTTCTCCCACAGCCCAAAAAATTAACGGTACAAATCAAACGTTCAAAGTCTTTGGTTTAAAACCAGAAGATGAAGGATTCATTTACAAATATAAGCAAATTACCAAAGCAGCTTATGAGCAATTAAAAGATGTTCCCATTGCCCAAAATGATACCTCAGTTTACCTTTTTGCGAAAGCCAATTTAGCAGATGGAAACCTGAATACTGCCAAATATGCTCTTGCGAGTACCTTTAATGCAACTTTAACATCAAGACACGCAAAAGCCTTAACCAATGAAGACATTGCTAACTTTACCCAAGATTTAGAAATTGCCCTTTTTTACCCTCATATTTTAGCCGAACATGAAATATTAGATCATGTAAAAGTTAACAATAAAATTTCAGTTTTAGAACTGATTGATATTTTATCCCAACATCGGCAACATATCATTATTAACCTCAAACATCTCCAAGCAAATTACCAAAGAAAAGGTATTAAACGAGTTAATGGGACAAGGGGAGAAAATAAAGAATTAATCACACCTTGGTTAGAAATAGAATATCTTGAACCAGGTGATTATGTGCAGATGGGCAGTTTTGATATTAACCGTAATACCGCTACTATTAATATGTTATTAAGGCGGAAAGTCCAACTGATAACAGCAGCAGAAAAAACCCCAATTACCGAAGTTGCGGGTGTGTTATTAAATGATTTAATGACCTTTAATAATTACACAATTGTCAGTGATGGAGAGATTAATGTTAAAAATTTAAAGGTAAAAATTAGTAGTAAAAAAGCCTTTGAAGCTTTAGAAGAAGTAGGAGTTATTGATGGGGGAGAATTCGATTACCAAAAAGAATATACCTTAGAATTAGCAGATTTACCGCTAGTTAGTTTTGCAGGAAATTACAGCAGCGTGGAGGGTTTATTTACTCAACTAGCAGAAATTAAGACCTTATCTAGTATTTTTGCTGCACATTTAAGGGAAGAGTCAGATGTCTTTATTCCCGCACAAATAGAGGAATTAAAGAAACATTATCTGTCTAAAAGTTTGTATCTGAATTTTCCCACAACTAACGAATATACAGATTTGAAAGTAGCCTTATCTAATGGTACAGTTGATTCCAGAGTGAGTTATAAAATTGATATTGGTGGGACAGAAATTCTCAACTTGAGTAAATTATCTTCTGCTAATTCATTTCTGGATAAAAGATATGAAGTATTTGATGGAGAAACCGGAGAAATTTTTAAAAAACCTACCTTTGCATTGGGGTTAAACGAAAATATTACTTTTCGTGCTAAAACCTTATCATCAAGAACGAAAGTGACAAAAGCAGATGATTTGATGAAAGGTATTTTTGATGATTTTCTGGGAATAGAAACAACTCGTAAAGTTGCCGAAATTTTAAACTTAGTTGGTGCTGGTAGTTTAGCTTTATTATTACAAGCAAAACACGCTGGTACACCTGTGGATAAACAGGAAATTATCAACGCTATGACAACAGCAAAAGAAAAATTAGACAGTTACACAGAACAAGTTTATCGAGAGAAAATTTCACCTTTAGTATTTTATATTGGTGCGACTGGGTTGTTACCAGATGAAATGAATGCTCAAGCGATGACTGCGGATGAATTGGGTAGTAAATATCCTCATTTACAGTTTGCTAAAAGTGAACAGGAAGGAACATTTTTTGTAGTTGGTGATACTGTAATTAGCGTCTATGCAGAAACTGAATATTACAGTAAAACACCAGTTGCTGTGTAAGTAATTAGGGTATTTTGTAGGGGTTTAGCAATGCTAAATCCTTACTAATGCAGTTTTTAATTAGCTAAATTTTCCGCTTTCCAAGTTGCTAAATCTGCCAAAGAACGATCTCGATAACGTCCATATTTTTCCGGTTTACTTTTAATTTTCACACCCAAATCGGGGATAATGCCAAAATTAGGAGCCATTGGTTGAAAATATTTTGGTGCAGCGGAACTGATAAAATCAAATAATGACCCCATCATCGTATTATTTGGTAATATTAAAGGCTCTTTTCCTAAAGCTATTCTCGCTGCATTTGTTCCCGCTAACCAACCTCCCGCAGATGCAGCGGTATAACCTTCTGTTCCAATTAATTGTCCCGCTGCTAATAAATTTGGACGTTGTTTAAATTGCAAACTTGCAGACATTAATTGGGGTGCATTTAAAAATGTGTTGCGGTGCATGACTCCTAGTCTGACAAATTCGGCATTTTCTAAACCGGGAATCATTCTAAAAACTCGTTTTTGTTCACCCCAACGCAAATTAGTTTGAAACCCGACCATATTCCAAAGTTGACCGGCTTTATCTTCCTGTCTTAATTGTACAACTGCATAGTTACGTTCTCCGGTTCTACTATCAGATAAACCCACTGGTTTGAGGGGTCCATATCGCATAGTATCTTCCCCTCTGCGTGCCATTTCTTCTATTGGTAAACAGGCTTCAAAAAATTTGGCAGTTTCCTTTTCAAAGTCCTTTAATTCTGTTTGTTCAGCTTGACAAAGTGCTGAGTAAAATTGTAAATACTGCTCTTTATTCATGGGACAATTAAGATAAGCTGCTTCACCTTTGTCATAACGGGAAGCCATAAAAGCAATATCTTTATTAATAGAATCACCAACAATTATGGGACTAGCAGCATCAAAAAAGTTAAGATATTCCATCCCGGTAAATCGCTGTAAATCTGTGGATAAATCGGGACTTGTTAAAGGGCCAGAAGCTAAGACTACAATACCTTCAGGAATTTCTTTTACTTCTTCTCTGCGAAAATCAATTAATGGATGATTGGCTAAAGTTTGGGTTAAGTCTTCCCCAAAAACTCCTCTATCAACGGCTAATGCACCACCAGCGGGAACTGCGTGTTCATCTGCTTTAGAAATGATGATAGAACCAAGACGACGGAGTTCTTCGTGTAATAGACCGGCAGCGCGGTCACTGGCCATAGCCCCGAAAGAGTTGCTACAGACCAATTCTGCCAAATTTTCGCTATGATGGGCAGGGCTGAAGCGTTTAGGGCGCATCTCGTGAAGAATTACAGGCACGCCGGCTTGGGCTATTTGCCATGCTGCTTCTGTTCCTGCAAGTCCGCCGCCTATTACGTGTATTGGTTCTTGTGTCATAGTTGTTTTTTTAATTACTTGGTTTGGTTATAATAACAATTAAGAGCAGATCAGAATTTTAGATGCTTAATCCTCAAGTTGTTAAATTCATCAATTTTGGTATTTATGACTATGAATATTAGCCTTGAAGCAGAACAGGAACAGTTAATTCAAGCCAAATTGCAAAGTGGTAAATATGAAAATGCATATCAAGTCATTGTAGCAGCTTTGCAGTTATTAGACGAAAGAGATAAACATTATGAACAATGGTTAGAAGAAACCCGTAAAAAAGTGGCTGTTGGTATTGAACAAGCTAATAGGGGACAATTGACTGATGGTGAAGTTGCTTTTGCTAAATTGCGAGAAAAACTTTCTAGAAAAGGTGAATCTTTGCAATGAGTAATTACAGTTTAACAGATCAGGCAATTGAAGATATCAATGAAATTTGTGATTATTTATCAGGGTTCAATTTAGAATCTGCAAATCAGTTTTTAAATACTATCGAACAAAAATGTCAAGTATTAGTACAATTCCCTAATATGGGACGTATTTATGCTGAATTATTACCAGAATTACGAGGGATATCTGTAAATCCCTATATTATTTTCTATCGCTTGATTGAAGATGAGGTAGAAATTGTTCGAGTAGTTAATGGATATCGTAATATTGAATCTTTGTTTTCTTAATCCGAGATTTAAGGATTTGGTAAACTATATCCTCGCCAACGAAGTAAAACTGCGGCTTGGGCTTTACGTAACATAAAAAGATCAGCTTCGTGTCGGAGAGATATTAAATTTAATCTTTCGGTTTCTGTCAATATACTACTAGAATTTTTCTCTAATAAGTTATTATCTTCTTCCATATCTGCTCCTGTTTTCTGACTATGAAAAATTTGCCAGAGAGTATTATTATCTAATTTATCTAAAGCTGCAAGTTCGGCTTGAAATTCCTCTGGTACATCATCCCATGCTGGTGGACTACCGACTTGTAAAGCATGAAGCATGAAGCATGACTTCTTCTAAAGGACGTTGAGTAGCATGAGCGGTATTGACTAACCGTTGATAGATAATTTCGGGTATTTGTAGGGTGACAGTTTCACTAGGCATATTTTTAAGGATTCCTATAGTTTTTCAAGTTCATATTCTAATCTTAATATTTCACGCTCATAGTCTTTTATTGAGTCTTTGATTATGTGGTAGCTATTATTTTCGTTCCATGTTTTTAATCCTTGTTCTGAAAATGGTATGGTAATATTATGTGCATATGCCATGACATTATAAAATCTTTGAGCAAAATCTTTGCATTCTAAAGTGGGATTACCTATATCTATTGATTGGTGATATAATGCTGATAATTCGATTTCAAAATTCCCCATTTTCCTTATAAAATCTTCATAATTAATATTTGTATTATCGTAGTACAAAACTAATTGAGAAATTTCTTCTACTGTCTTCTTGATTTGATAAATAATAGGTCTAGTCTTTTCGAGAAATTTTTGTTTTGTTGTTATATCCTTTTTGAACCAATTAGACCAATCTTCATATTTCTTTGACCATTCAGCAATAATACCATCTCCAATATTAAATCCTTCAATTAGCATTGGTCTAAAGTGTGATTCTAATTTTTCATCTATCCATTGACTGTGACAAATCCAGTTTGCTATCTTTACATCCTCAAGTCCGATATAAAGAAAAAGATAAATAACTTGTGCTGGACTATTAGCAATGTAGTATTTAGGGCTAGTTAAATCTTTAGTTACTTGTCTTATGACACTAATGATATCAGCTTTAGAACGCTGACCGTAGACTAATATATTAGCTGTATATCGTTTTGCTTTAGCGTGACTAACATTTTTAACACTTAGGATCTCAAAAATTTCTGAATAAAATATTGATTTACAAATTTCTTTCAAGGTAGTTTCAGAGTTTTTATCAAGTTTCTGATTAAAAGGAATAATCAATTTCCAACCTTTCCCAGTATTTATAACTGTATCTGTATTTACTACTTGCCAATAGGCAATATGATTTGTACTATCGTAAAGTACGACAATAATAGGTAGTGGATAGTTTTGCCAGTATTCTAAATGTTGAATATCACCCCTAAAAACAATACCTTGTTCATTCGTTTCTTTAAACCAGCTATCACCGGACTTAATTTGTAAAGCTATGAGTTCAGCCGTACTTTTATTATTCTCCACGACTTCGATTTGAGCATCAATACCTATATCTCTTAAAGGTTGAGGTCTATATATCCAACCTAATTCTGTAACTTTTAGCCCTACACCGTATACACCCTGATCACCTTGTTGGTCAGATCCCCATACATTCATATATATTTCCTTTGAAACAAAAATTTATTATACCAATTCACTCTAACAACCACCCAAACAACTCACCAACTGTCAACTTTAAATCACCAGCAAAAGCAGGTACAGGAATTAACATATCTGATTCATCAAAAACCTCAATTTGCTGATTTGCATGATAAACAAAAATAGTCTTTTCACTAGGATCAATTAACCAACCCATTTGACTACCATATTTTAAACAATGGAGAATATTTTTAGTTACCTTTGTCTGATTTTGATCAGGTGATAAAATTTCAATTGTCCAATCTGGAGAAATCGTAAATGTGTTGGAAACTTCTCCATTTTCATCACGCGGAATTCTACTCCAAACAAAAACGGTAATATCAGGTATAATTGAACGTCCACCAAAGGTACAACGTAATTCAGGAAATGCACGAGCTATTTTTTTAGGTTTAACAATAACATTAATCGCAGGTACAAGTTCACCTTGAATTATACTATGTTTTCCTTGTGGTATTGGTTTTTGAATAATTTGATCATCAATATACTCACTAGCAGGTTTCGTTTCTGGTAGTTGTAGAAACTCATCTAATGTAATAGTTTTTTGTAGTAATTGTACCATTTTTACTGATCTCTATGAATAAACAAAAATAGTTCACCCAGGTGGACTCCTACAAAGATTTTCAACCACTTAATTCCTTCACAAATGAAGATATAGCACCGACAAAATCAACAGTTGATTCATAAGGTAAAACATTTCTCCCTTTAATTTTCACCCCCCTTCCTTGAGGTAAACAAGTTAAATAATCAGCCATTCTTTCATCGGGTGTTTCTGTTTTCCCTTCTTTACTAATCGCTGATGCTGTTTCTCCCAAAACTATTAATGTTGGTTTATGAATAGCTGCAATATCACCACTATAATCCCGTTGCCAAAATCTCGCTAAAAAGGAAAACACAGCATAGCGTCCACCCATATTTTCAGCATCCGCAGATAAAGTATCTAACCATTCTTCATCTACTGCTTCACTAGATGCAAATAGCTGATTTTTAGAAAAAGAAGATAAGAATTTGCGAGTTCTTGCATACCTAAAAAACCAATTTCCTATAGGTGAACTAAAAACAGACCACAGTAATTTTTGTTGCCATTGAGGAGCATTTTTAGTAGTCACACTCCAAGCGGTTGGACCAGAAAAGATTAAGCCATTAATTAAATTTGGTTCTAGTTTAAATAGTTCAATTGCTACTGGTGATAAAGCACCTTGTGAGATCACAATTACAGGTTTTTTGACTACGGTTTGTAAAAAATATTGTAACTGTTTTGCCCAATCTAAAGGTTTGTAAGCTTTCCTTGGTGTATCACTTTCACCACATCCCAATAAATCAGGATTATAAATGATATTGTCATGATTAGTCTTGTACCATTCACGACAAAATCTCTGCCAAAATTGCCTTGACAATCCCACACCTATAGGATGAATTAATAGGATGGGAATATCTGAAGCAGTAGAATTTATTGGTTGATGTATTTCATAAGCACAATGATAGTTTTCCCAATTATAAAACTGAGTTTTAGAGGATGTATTTGTAGAAGAGTCAACTAAATTTGGAGTTTGCATATTCCTAACTTTTAATCACAACTAAAAAATAATCTGCGGATGGATAAATTCATATCCTGCATCTTTAAGCTTTTGATTAGAAACCCAAGCATTATGAGGACGATTACTTTTATTGGTTTCATCCCAAATCACATCAGGTAAATTATTACCTGTTAGTACATTACTGATTAATTCTTTGCTAGTTAAATGGCTATCATCAACTAAATTATAAATCCCTTGTAAGCGATGATAACGTGCAAATTCTATAGCTCCAACAATATCATCTAAATGTACCCAATTTGTGGTATCTTCCCCTTTTCCGGGACGAGTTGTACCCGCAGCTCTACCAAAAATTTTTACCAGTTCTCTACCTGGTCCGTAAATTCCTCCTAACCGGAAAATACAAACTCGCAGGTTTTCATTATCTGCTGATAATAAAATATCCTCTGTCTTTCTGAGAATATGAGTATTAACATCAGCTGGTGCCGGTGGTGTTTCTTCATCTACCCAAACACCATTCCTATCACCATAAATAGAGTAACTTCCTGTGTATATCAATTGATGAATATTAGGAAAATACTTGAGGACAGAAACTAAAGTTTTGGCTGTTTCTAAATAAGTCTTTTCATATTCATCTCGACTTTTTGCACCCACACTCAATAAAACAATATCTTGATTTTGTAATATTGCTTTTAATGATTCTGGATCATTTCCTTTAGCAACTATTACCTTTTGAGCAACTGTTTGTAGTTCAGGTACTCTTTCATTGCTAGTTGTAGTTGCAGTAATTACAAAGTCTTTATGTTGCCAATATTGAGAAACTGCATAACCAACATAACCACATCCAATTATTGCTATATTCATGACAATTTAAACAAAAAAAAATAAATTACTTTTTCCATCCTCATTGGCAAAATTGTTAATTGCCAATGTTTAGAACTAATAGACTGTTGCTAGTTTCACATACAAATTTAAAACTTAAAATTCACGCTCCTCTCTGAGAATATTTTAAACTACCTATCTAGTAGCTTCCAGCAGCACATCTGTAATTTTCTGTTACATAAGATACTCTTTTCAGGAATTAATCTTCTCAGAAATCCCACTCAGTCTCCCATACAGCACGTAAGTTAACTCTGTTTTTTATATTTTTATTAACTCGGTGTTATTTACTGATGAATTTCTCCATCAGGCATAATAGCACCTGTTAAGTTAGCACCTATTAATTTCACTAACAAACGCTCACCTGATCGAATTCTAGCACCCGTTAAGTCAGCACCTCGTAAGTCAGCACCACTGAGATCCGCACCAATTAAATTAGTCGAACGTAAATTAGCTTCTCTTAAATCTGCTAATAACAAATTAGCCCTAAATAAATTCGCTTCTGACAAGTCTGCACCTCTGAGGTTGACCTTGTGCATAAAAGTATCACTTAAATTAGAACCGCTGAGATTAGCATAACTTAGGTTTCTACCTGATAAGTCTCGGTTACTTAAATTAGCTCGACTAAAATCTTTACCACTTAAATCAGGATTTTGAGCAGGTTTGTTATAGTTTGTTTGTTTTTGTTGATAGTAATTAGGTGGTCTTTTTGATTGATTAGGTCTAGAATAACCAACAGTTTGAGGCTTATTTGTTAAAGATCGGAGCTTGTCTCGCGCTTCATTAAAAGCTTTGAGTTTGTCTTGGGCTTTTTGTTGTAAGCGATCATTATCTTTGGGTAAGCGATCAGGATGCCAAACAAATACCAAATCTTTGTAAGCCTGGTTAACTTCCTCTAGTGTTGCCCCAGGCTCTAATTCTAATATTCTATAATACTGCTCCAGTTCGCTCATAATGATATATGGGGGGAAATCAAATAATTAATTCCTTTATTATGGGTGATATTGTCATCTTCAGTATAGGTGGCAGTTATTAGTGGTAGCAGGCCAAAATCAGAATCAGATCACTAATTCACCCACTACCTAATTTCTCGGTTGAATTATGGCTCGCCAATATGCCTGAATGGGAATTTGATAAACTTCAATGAAAATCCAAATTATAATTGATAAATGTAACAAAAATGTTAGTATTGTCCAAATATACGGTATCCAGGAGAGAGGTACATCAGGACGTGGTGGAAAATAATAAGCACCGATAGCAATTAAACTGGTAGGAAAGATAATAAAAGCTATTGCTGCCAATATGTAACCCCACCCCAATTCTACACCTTCTAACTGGGCTTGATTCCACTTCCAGCCATTCCAACGCCATACTAGAGGGGGTTGTCGAGAAGGCATTTTAATTTCTTGGGATTCTAAATTAATAGTAAAAATTTCGTGGCAAAAATCACAGGACATAGCCTCCATCAAAGGCATTGTAGAAATTGTTCCTATTCGACAAATAGGACAGGGGTAATGGTCTTGAAAGTTTAAAGTTGTAGAGAAAACTGGGGATTTATTCATAGTTAAATTACAACCGATTACCACATGAATTCTACAAAAAATTAAACTATAGGTATCTGGTTTTTACAAGGTAGCTCAATCTTAAACTCTGTACCTTTTACCTCTTGAGATACATACTCTAAAATCCGATCATGTTTTTTGCAGTTCATTATCTGGGAATGGAGCTACTTTCGTTAAGTGAGTGTAAATAGAGGATTAATTTTTAATTTTTTACCTGTTTTTCATTAATTAATTATCTACAACTTTAGTAAAATTACCTAAAGTCAGTCAAGACAAATACAACAAAAATTTAACAAACAATAGTGAAAAAGCATTACTAAGTTAAACTGATAAACAAGTTACAGCAGCTTTCAGCTTCTGTCTATAGCTGGCGTGACGACGTAGGAGTCATAGGTTAAGCTCGCTAACAGCAATCAAACCCTTGATTGGTAATGATTTTTGATTATTATTTGTACATCATTGATCTGCAATATGCTGTAATGAAAAAATATGACTCAGTTACTCCTTGGCTTGGGTATTACTAAAGATGGAACACTGGCAATTTCTGATACAGAAGCAGGGCGATCGCTCTTGGCAAAGCCTAGAATCACCAACTCTCAAAATTTCCCCAGGTAAGTATAGAATTTTAGCTCGTTCACCCCTTCTGAATACAGATGTAGAAGTGCGGATAACTCATGCCTCAATTCAAGAATTTCCGCCCAAACGGCGTACTTTCAAACGTTTACGGCGTACAGATGCCAATGGGTTGATGGCGGTGATTCCCTTTACTGATCTCACACTGGGTATTTGGGAAATACGATGTTCTGGTGATTTGATGACGGATATGTTAGGGGAATCCTGGCAACAGACTTTACTTCTAAATGTTTTATCCTCTCGAGTCAATGAGCAATTACTCTTAGGTGGTAGCGATGATTCCGATTATAACTTTGAGTCATCAGCAATGGGAACAGATGAAATGTCCCCTACCGTGACTTCAGATCATGAATTTGATGATACTGATACCTTATCACCCATTTCAGCAGATATTTTGATCCATCAACCTGTTAACCCAGTTTTGTTAAAAGGTGAGACAGCAGAACAAATTGTCCAAAATTTACTAGATTTAGCTTTACCCTCTTCAGAATCTTGGGATGAAGATCCATCAGATCAGGATATATCACCAGTAATACCTCCATCATTACCACTACAATTATCTCTAGAAAAAAATACTTACATTGCCAAATGGGGAACATCCTTGCAAATAAAGGGTGAGGTGATATCGGCAAACATAGAAAATCTGACAGATGAAAGATTATCAGTAATTAATATTTATCAACTACAAATAGTGACGGAATTGCGATCGCCCCTAGAATCAGCAATTCTAACTACATCCAAACAAACCTTAGCAGATCAAATATTTCCCTTCTCGTTTAGTAGTAATATTCATATTCCCCATGATTGTGAATCCAAGTTAATTTTAGGCAGTATTAATATATATGGCACAATAACTCCAGGTGGTGAAGTCACACTTTTAGGCAATCATCCTTTCAGTATTACCGCAGATGTGACTGAATTACTAACTATTACTTCACAAGCACTAAGTAAACCAGAATTATTAACTGATCATCACTCTCAATCAGAGGAGAATTTACAAGCATCAGAGCCAGTTCCCTTGGGTTTAGAACTTTTTAATTTGGTGAAAACTCCCAAATTAGCACAGTTTCGGATTTTAAAACCTGTGGAGAATATCACACTACCACCGCGAATTCAATCAGTTATTTTCTCAGAGAAGATATCACCTCAACTACCTAAATTACCCCGAATTCATAAAAGAATGATTTCTGGTAATTCTGCTGGTGTAAATCCATTAAAATCTATGGATGAGGTCAGAAAACCCGATCAAGTCCGCCCTATCAATCTCGAAAAGTTAGTCATTAGACAAGTTAAAACTTCCTTTCCTTTCTTAAAACGTTTAAAGTCAGAACCAGAACCAGAAACTCCATTATCAATACTGGAAACTACTCCACAACTGTCTCTCAGTGATCAATATCCAGAAACTGCTGATCTGGAATTGACAGAAAATACTGTGGCAGAAATTCCTAAATTAGCAACCGATGAATCTTTACAAATCAGTTATCCAGAAACTTCCCCTTTAATTCAAAAATGGATGGCAAAACAAGGATATTTGTTAGATGAAGGGATAGAATTGATATACCAAGACCAAAATCAAGATGATGAAAATATCACAGTTGCACCAGCAGGAGATGATCCAACAGTAGATGATTTAGATGCAGAAACATCATCTTTGCTAGAGATACCAGAACATCTCCGATTGGATACTGATGATTTGGATGATTTGGATGATTTGGATGATTTAGATGCAGAAACATCATCTTTGTTAGAGATACCAGAACATCTCCGACTGGATACGACTGAAACTACCCCCACACCAAAACCACCCCAAAATATACCTACACCTGCTTGGTTATCGGAAGAAATTGTTCTCGATGATGTGTATCTGACATCAATTGATGAGGATGAAAAGCAACCAGCAGCAGCTGAATTAGAGAATTTATCCTCCCAAGATTGGGAATTTTTACCTACACCACAACTATTCTTACCTAGCGGAGAATTACTAGCTGGTAAGCTCATTAAAGTGCGTTTAGAAATGCCCGTAGTATCATCAACGATTGTGATTAAATTATGGGTTGAAGATTATCAAACTCGTGGGTTATTAGATGGACCCCACCTACTTCCAGATTTGCATATTACCCCTTGGGGAAATTGGGAAGCTACTACTCAAATTCTCGTTCCTATGGGCTGTGTGGAAATGCTTGTGGGGGCGATCGCACTGGATGTGAATAGCCAGCAGGAAAGCCATAAAGTTACAATGGTAAAGACTGTTATCCCCCCGGATTTATCTACAATTGAAGTTGATGAAGTGCTGGGTTTGTGAACTCTGTGTTAAAAATCGTGAGAATTTCCAAAAATAGTGGAATTTTTGCAGTAAGCTCCTAAGTGAATTGTATTTTGACTCTAGAGGACTCGTTACTATGTCAGGTTCATTTCTGCCCTCTATTTTGGCATATTCTTCATTTTTGCCTTCTATCTTCGTGCCTTTGACTGGTTTAGTATTACCAGCAGTGGTTTTTGCGTTCTTGTTTTCCTACATTGAACGTGAAGATATCGCCTAATTAGGTTATGGGTAATGGGTAATTTTTTTACCTGTTACCTATATCAATATATAAGCTATTTAACTTAATTAAACTTATGTAATAGGTAAGAGGTAATAGGTAAGAGGTTTAAGTAAATCAATTCTTGCTGATAGAAATCCTGAATCCTAGCTATCCTCAACTCCTATTCCTGATCATGTCTAATCAAGATTGGTTATTAAAATTACAACAAAATCGAGCGATCGCCGTAATTCGGTCTCCCAAAATGGTATGGGGTGAAAAAATGGCTTTAGCAGTAGCTGATGGGGGAATGGGTTTAATAGAAATTACTTGGAATAGCGATCGCCCAGAGGAATTAATTGCCAAACTGCGGAGTCAGTTACCTGATTGTATGATTGGCACGGGAACACTGTTTAATGTTCAACAGTTAAAAGAGGCGATCGCAGCTGGAGCGCAGTTTATTTTTAGTCCTCACACTGACACAGAAATGATCAAAGTTGCCGTCTCGAAAAATATCCCAATTATACCTGGCGCACTTACACCTACCGAAATTGTTAGTGCTTGGAGTCAGGGTGCAAGTTGTGTCAAAGTATTTCCCATTCAAGCAGTAGGTGGTGTCAGTTATATCCAAAGTTTACAAGCACCCCTTGGTCATATTCCCCTCATTCCTACAGGTGGTGTAACCATAGAAAATGCTAAAGATTTTTTACAAGTGGGAGCAGTGGGTGTAGGCTTGAGTGGGGAATTATTCCCGAAACAATGGATATTAGCGGAAAATTGGGGTGCGATCGCCAAGCAAGCTAAAAATCTGATACATCGGTTAAATTAGTAAGTAAAACATATGGCAGGTGACAGGTGACAGTCTGACAAGCTTTTTAGGATCTGAGTTTTGTCATCAATGTCCCGCCTTGTCCACTGTGATCAAAAGTGATAGTCAAAAATCAGGAAAGCAGGGAGTAGGGGAAACTTGATTATCCATTACTCATTACTCATTACCAAAAAAGGAGTGTGTTTACCATGACAAGTAATAGCGATACTCGCTGGGGACATTCTTTAAAAATGTTACTTACGGGGGCAATGATTTCCGTAAGTATCTTGAGTTTCCCATCATCTGAACAAGTATTAGCAAATTCTACTAAAAATAAAATAGCTACAGCCATTCAAACACTGAAAAAATCTGATCAACGTTGGATTCAAGTTGACCTATCAGAGCAGAATTTAATTGCTTGGGAAGGTAACAAACCCGTATATGCAGTGAAAATTTCTTCTGGGAAACGTTCTACACCAACATTGGTTGGTACTTTTAAAGTTCAAACTAAACACAGAAAAACGCGGATGCGCGGGCCTGGTTATAATGTTGCCAATGTTCCTCATACAATGTATTACCATCGTGGTTATGCCATTCATGGAGCATATTGGCATAAAAGATTTGGCACACCTGTTAGTCATGGTTGTGTAAATCTGGCACCGAATCATGCTAAATGGGTATTTGAATGGGCGGCTGTGGGAACTCCTATTGTTGTCAAAAAGTAGAATATTTCAGCGGTAATCTCCAAAGTCTGTTTGTGAGATAGGCTTGAAAAAGCTGACCGCTGATAGCTCAATGCTTAACTCAATTGTGCTACCAGTTGATTATCTACCAAGGTATTATTAGTTAATAAATCCTCAACAGTAATTCTTAAAAAACGCTGTTCATCAACTTGAAACATGACCTTAATGCGATCGCTACCTGGAAAACCTGGGGGTGTAAGTTGGGCAATATTTCTTGCTCCTTGATGATCATTCAGGGGTTTAACGGTGGTAGTTGAAGATTGTAACTTGCGAGTTACCAAGCGATCGCCATCAAAATAAACTTCTGTAGCTCCGGTTTCTGCCCCTAATTCGCCGATAATTAACTCTACACTAGGTTGATTTTCTTGAGAAGCACCCAAAATTATTTCCACTGGTTTACTCATGGGATAAGCTTGACCGGCTTTAATAATTGGTTGCCAACTGTGACGTTGGTGACGACGATCCCAGTAACGTACTCCATAGCTATGATACAAATAGTCTTTAATTTCTAAACCTTGGGTAATTTGTAGCGCACCTTGGGCGATCGCTTCAAAAGGACGTTCACAACGAATTTTTTCCGGTTCAAAATATTGTTGTATCCATGTTTGCACTGCGGGTAATTGTACAGATCCACCCACCAACAAAACCGCATTAATATCATCTAAGTCTATACTTTGACGACGGGCTTGTTGTAGCAAAGTCATCATCGCTTCATGCAGCTTCTCAAAAAATCCATTATCTTTGAGGATATTTTCTAAAGTTTGCCGATTTAGATCCAATTCATAACTTTCAAAAGTTTGATCATTAAAATAAACTTCACTCGCTTGTTGTTGGCTAGACAACTGAATTTTCAACCGTTCGGCTAACCTAGTAATAATAGAATTCACCGATAAACCTTGAGTTTTGACAAAATAATCAACTATCCAATTATCAATATCTGTACCACCTAAATTTTGCCCTGCTTTTGCTAAAACACGGGCTGTTTTTACCTTTTGTTGGGAATCTTCAGCTAAGGATTTTTTTCCCCATTTTAATAAAAATCCGACTGGTTTATTATTAGTTTCTGCTTTTTGGTATAAACTCACCAAAGATAAATCTAAAGTCCCACCACCAAAATCTATGACTAAAAGATTATCTTGTGCTGTTAAACCATAACCCAAAGCTGCGGCTGTAGGTTCATCTAACATTCGTACTTGTTCTACAGGCAGTGTTTGAAGTACATTACCTAACCAGTGACGATAGGCTTCAAAACTGTCCACTGGTACAGTTAACACCAAAGAATCTAAACCGCCTTCTGTTAATACTAATTCTTCAACTATCCTACTTAAAAACCAGTTGCCAACTTTTTCAAAAGTGATGATTTCCCCATCTAATTCCGGTAAAAAACCCTGAATGTCTGCCCCTATTCCTCGTTTAAAACCACGGAAAAATCTCTTATCACCTTGAAAATCTAAGCCCCGATCGCGTACTTGCTGGCCAACTACCACTTGATTCTGACTAGCTGCTTCCACATAAACTAAGCTAGGAATCAAGGGAGGATTAAGACTTTGCTGTAGAGATAAACCCGGTAAAGTCAAGGTTTCCGGTTGCTGGGTGACAGAGTTCCAGCGGGTAATTACTGTGTTGCTAGTACCAAAATCAATCGCTATCGCCATATCTGATTTAAGGATTATGCACCAGGATGAAAATACGTAAGTAAAATTAATATATCCTTAAATTATCAAAAAAGTAGCAACTTTTGTGAGATTAAATTGGTCAAAGGGTTAAACCCAGATTTCTCACAATTTTGATCTCACATTTCGCACTTCATTGTGTAGTACAGACACGAGTGTAATAAGTAGCAGAAATAGTTTAAATATAAAAACGTAGTTAAGTCAGTAACAAATATAGAAGGAGTTAAAAAATGGCACGCACCAACCCCCACACCCTACAAATGCAAATTACCACAATGTTCAGAGATGGACAATCATTCTTTGCATTAACCAAAGTCCAAGACTGGTTAAAAGAACATAATCAAAACCCTTTAGAATATGATGTTATTTTCCATCAAAAACCCGCACCTCCTGGTTCAAAGGAAGTAATAGCAATAGAAATAGAACTGCAACGCAAAGATGGACAACCAGTAGATCCTTGGTTACAGGAACAAGCTAATTTACACGCTTAAATTTTAGTTATTCAAAATTCCCAATAAACAGATAAATAACCTACGGAATTATCTTTGATATTCCTGTTATTCATAATAACACCATTTAAGAATTATCAAAATGACAACACATCAACGTTGGGTTTTTGCTTTTTGGGTTTATTTGGGAATTTTATTTTCTATCTTCATCGCTGCATATCTGCAAATTATCCCCACAGAAATATCAAGATTTCCCTATTATGATACAGTTTTACATTTTTTATTATTAGGACTTGCAGCTTATTTTAGTCATCAAGCATTAAGAAAACGCAAGTTTAGAATATTAAATATCCCCGTACCACTTGCACCATTGATAGTTTTTTTGTTTTGTATAGTTGATGAGATGATCCAATCTTATGTACCTTATCGTAATGCAGATTGGGTTGATTTAGCTGCTGATATTTGTGGTATTATTTCATTTACAATATTAGCGGAAATATTTCCTGCATCAAACAATAAATAACATGAATAATATTAATCTTTGGACATCTTCTGAACACGCTTTAAGTTATTTAGGTAAAGCTGATAAAATACCTCATCGCACGGAAGGGGAAGGAGTTTTATTAGAACAAGTTCCTAAGAATGTTAAACGTATTCTGGATTTAGGAACAGGAGACGGACGCTTACTTGAACTTTTAAAAATAGATCGTCCCCAGATGCAAAGTGTCGCAATTGATTTTTCACCAACAATGTTATCAGCGGTAAAAACTCGCTTTGCTGATGATAAAAATGTAGAAATCATAAACCACAATTTAGATCAACCTTTACCAGATTTAGGTTTATTTGATGCAGTAGTTTCTAGTTTTGCAATTCATCATTTAGGTGATGAACGGAAATTTTCTTTATATAGAGAAATTTTTAAAAACTTAAATCCAGGTGGTATTTTTTGCAATTTAGAACACGTTGCTTCACCTACACAGTCATTACATGAAAAGTTTTTAAAGGAGATTGGTACTTTACCGGAAAATGATGATCCTTCTAATAAGTTGTTGGATGTAGAAACACAGTTACAATGGTTGAGAAAGATTGGTTTTAGTGATGTTGATTGTTATTGGAAATGGTTGGAATTGGCTTTGTTGATAGGGGTGAAAGCTGGTTAATATTTGATTTTTTTTGTTAGGCGATCGCTAAAAACTCTAATCAAGCAAAATTTCCTAAGATTTACTACTTTAATCATCTGCTAAAGTTTCCAACTCATCAGAAATCAAATTTTGCCAATCTTCATCACAGTGAGAATGTAAATGAATTGAACTTACTAATAATTCTGAAAGTATTTTACCCTTTTGGCGATCGCACTTCATCCTACATACATCAAACAGCGATCGCTAATGAATAATCAAACTATCTCTAGTCATTTCCAAGAAATCATGATTTATAAATAATTCGACTATTTGGGTAATATTTTGGAGAAAAAGTTGTTCAAGCTGTTTATTACTAAGTAGGTTAACAGAAAAATTTAAAGGTATGTAAAGAAAAGTTAACCTAATTGGCTTTGTTAAATTTAGTACGTTCTGTCCGGTGTTTTCCTTTTTTACCTCTGGTTTCAACACCATCCATAACTGCATACGCTAGTTCTAATTCATCCTCAAACATTTTTCCAGCAATTTCATCTCGTTTAAGATGTTGCCATTCTAATTCAATTGGATTCATTTCCGAGCAATATTTAGGAAGGAAAAACATATATAAACCCATTTGTTCCCACTTTGTCCATAATGCCTGAACTTCTTTACAACAATGTATTCGTCCATTATCTTGAACTATGACTCTCATTCGTTTACTTTCAGATGCTTCTTGCGCCTCTTGTTCCATCATTTTGATGTAAGAACTGCGCTTAACTCCTCCAATTACTAGACCATAAATAAAGCTAATTAATGGCTGAAATAGCCCAATAATACTGATTCTGCGTCCACGTCTTTTTGTTTGTTCGAGCTTTTTTTGTTCTCCTTTTTGATAGTATGTATAACCTGAATCACTCCAAGCTGAAAATCCTGATTCATCCAAATATTTTAGGTCTATTTCTCCACTAGCCGCAGCCAGTTCTAACATATCCATATCTGCTTGTTTATTTGCACGAGTCACTGGATCTTGTTTTGCTTGATGACTTATTCTTATCCGCTTCCAAATCACCCCTTTTTTTTTAGTCCCCGTCTGATTGTGTTGGTACTTACTTTTATCCCACGCTCTTTATCCAGTTTTTCTGCTAATTGCTTACTGTTATAAGTTTGTGCTTCTTCTTTCAAGCATTTTTCTAAATATTCAATGTCAGCTTCCACCAATTTTGGCTTTCTCCCTCGACCTGGTAACTCATGGAGTCCTTCTATTCCTTCTTTTTCCCACTTATTCAACACGACTCTTACTGTTTGCTCTCCCCAATCAAAGTGAGCCGCTATTTTTTCCACATACCAACCATCTGCATTTAATCTGATTACTTCAGCTCTATCTTTTACTTTCTGCGGTACTTTCGCTGTTCTCAGGTCAAACAACTCTCTATCTTGTTTTTTTGTCAGGAATATCCTTAACCTTGACCCCATATTTACATCACCCTAATATATGTTTTTCCGTATTTACTTATCTTTACACACCTTTAATTTTTTTTGTTTACCTACTTAATATTGCCTGTTGTTATTAATAGTAACTTGTAAGGCTCTTGTTTGATTAAAAAAGAATCTAAAAAATCTTTATCTTTAGTAATCACAATTCTCTGTTCTAGGATTGATAATTTGTTAATGTCTGAATCTGGAGTTGCATTTTGTAAAGGAAGATTTTTAGTATGTATAACATCATAACCCAATTTCTCTAATAAATGTGCAATTCGCATTGGTAATTGAGCATCAATTAAGAATTTCATGAAACTATTTGGAGAATACTTTTAACTTGAGTGAGTCGAGTAGCAAAGTTGAGAACTGCTAAAATATCTTCGTATTCTAAATCATCATAGTCTTCTAAAATATCATCAATGGACATTCCTGAACTCAAAAGTTCTAAGATCATTTCCACTGGATAGCGTAATCCCCGAATACATGGTTTACCATGACAAATATCATGGTTGATTGTTATTCTATTTAATAGCAGGTTATTCATGATATTAGATGTTATGTTGATAGTGAATTAATTATACAGCACTTCCGGCTGTTATGAGGTACAGTAGCAGCAACTAGCAAACCAGTTTCTTAAATGTTGAGGATTTATTAAGTCGAGTGCAACTGAGATTAGCTTATCAACCATTTCTGTTGTGGTTGGAGTAAAGCTACGTAAGAAAGATTTGAGTTGTGACCACCATAATTCAATTGGATTAAAATCAGGAGAGTATGAGGATAAACAAAGAACTGAAGCACCAACAGCTTCAATCATTGACACAATTGAATCTCGTTTATGTGCGGATAAATTATCCATTACTACCACTGCTCCCGACCATAACTGTGGCACTAAAAACTTTTCAACAAATACTTCAAAAGCGTTGCCATCCATTGAATCATTCATTGTCATTAATGCAACTACTTTTTTAATACTAATAGCTCCAATTACTGTAACCTTTGAGCCTCGATAAAAGGGTTTGACAGAGTAAGCTCTTGCTCCTAGTTGTGAGCGGGCATGAGTCCTCGTTAAGCCAAGTAGGATACCAGTTTCGTCCAGAAATACTAAATTTTCTGGCTCTATATTTTTGACCTGATCCCAATAATCTAATCTTAAATTCAGAACTCTTTCTGTTCCTGCTTGGGTACTCCGCGTTGTTTTTTTTTTACGATTTAATCCTAATTTCTGTAATGCAGAACACATTGCACTTCGACCTACCCAATTACCAGTTTTATCTGCAAATAATTCACACAATTCTATCAATGTTGCATCCGAATTTGCTTCAACCAATTCTCTTAAATCTATGTCCGCATTTGTCAGATGACTAAATTGTGGTTTTCCTCGCTTCTTGGGTTGTAAATCTCCATCAATTTTTTGTTGTTTTACCAGCTTTTGTACTAAACTTTTTGACACAGAAAATATATTAGCTACTTTCCTGACTGGAGTTTAGACTAAATCGGTGATGTTCAAGAAAAAAAAGGGAGTCTGATTGAATACAGTCCCCCTTTTGGCAGAAGCTAAGAGAAGAATCACCTACTCTTACTCGCCAATATGAAACGTACTTCCTTAAAAGAATTTCGTCAAGCAGCCTACCAATATTTAGGCAGAGCTAAAGATGCAACTTTTGAATTGACAGATGCGATATTGCTAACGAGAAATATTTATTGCCTAGCAGACTTGTCCTTATCACCAGTATTTAGACGTAAGTGGCCAAGCATCTATGAAGCACTACAAGATAGCAGACCACAGCGACAAAAATTGATGCAGCTATATATTGAACAGATACCAACCGTGAAGCGACCTCTATTGGCAGGAGATCATACGAACTGGTCACGACCAGATGCAGTTAAACTAGAAGAAAGAACTTATGAACATAGTGGCACATCCATAGCAGGAAACAAACCAATAACTGTAGGACAGGGATATAGCACAATAGCCTGGATACCGGAAAATGAGGGGAGTTGGGCATTACCTTTAAGACATGAAAGAATCACAAGTTCTGAAAGTCCTATCTCAAAAGCAATTTGGCAATTAAAACAGGTATGTAAATATTTGCCTGTTAGACCAATTTCTGTGTGGGATAGTGAATATGGATGTGCGCCTTTTGTCTTAAAAACTGCGAATATTCCCGCAGATATTCTGGTTCGGTTGCGTTCAAATCTGTGTTTATGGGGTGAACCAGGAGCTTATTCTGGTAAGGGGCGACCCAAAAAACATGGTGATAAATTTAAACTGAATGAGCCAACAACATTGACCCAAGCCACATCTGTTTTGGAAGTGAATGACCCAAAATTAGGACGAGTGCGTGTGAGCTTATGGAAAGATTTACACTTTCGTCAAGCTGCTACAAGACCAATGTTACTGATTAGGGTTGAACGTCTGGACGCGCAAGGTAACATGAGGGCATCCAAACCTTTATGGTTGGCTTGGGTAGGAGAAGAAATGCCACCATTAGAGGAAGTTTGGTCTCTGTACTTACGTCGCTTTACGATTGACCATTGGTATCGCTTTTTGAAGCAGCGTCTACATTGGACCGTCCCAAACTTTGGTACTCCTAAGCAATGTGAGCGATGGAGTGACCTCATGCCGTTGATGACTTGGGAATTGTGGTTAGCCCGTGATATGGTTACTGACAATCCTCTACCTTGGCAGAAGTCTCAGGGTAATTTGACCCCTGGAAGGGTTGCTCAAGCTATGGGTGGAGTTTTTGCCGCTATTGGTACTCCTACCTCTGCACCCAAACCTCGCGGAAAGTCTCCTGGTTGGAAACCAGGAAAACAGCGTCACCGTAAAAACCCCTGTCCCATTGTTAAAAAAACAGTATCACGTCCACCTAAAGAACCTTCTGTTGCTGTTTAATACCTAAGATTATTCATAGTTTCGCTAAGTCTCTGATTAACTCAGCCCTGCTGGGTCATTTTTCATAGCTTAGTCTAAACTCCAGTTATAAGGTGAATCCAGAGATTCTAATAATTCATAAGTATCTCTCCATAACTTTCCCAAATATAACTCATTGTTTCCACTTGCTTGGATACGCTGTTGGATATCAGAACCATCATAGTAAGGAAATTCGTCACCAAAATACAGATTTTTGATAATGATGTAGTCTGCTTTATTTCCATAACAATTAAAAAGCTCTTGTAGATAATCTGTACAATCTCTCCGATAAGAAATTGGATGTACAAAGGTTATACGATAACCTAATTGAGCAATTGCATCCCAAAGCATTACTTCTTCGGCAAATTGTCGAAATTCTTCAAAACTTTGTCCGGGTAAATCACTCAAAGCTACTTGCACATCAGAAAAAGTCTCTAAATCAATTAATAATTGGTCTGCACCACCTGGTGTTAAGGGCAATTGAGCAATAGGTAATAATAGCTGATAAGCATATAACTTATTGCGATTACCACTGTAGTAAACTCTGAGATTTAGTTGCGATTCTAGATAAATCTCTATCAACAAACGTGCTGTTGTTGATTTACCCACCCTAGCATCACCAACTGTCATTACTAGTCGTTTATGATTGGGGATAAACCCTGGATTATTTTGGCTATGCGGTTTGATCTGTGATGACTGCATTTTCTTTTATCCCCAATAATTCATTAGCATTCAATACGCTTTGCTCAAATTCTTTCAACCAAGCTGAAACACGAGACTTAATGACAATGTTGGCTTCTTTATCTTCTAGAACTTGACCAAAAGTTAAGTTTTTTTCATCAATATAGTCATAGGGTTTGAAAAATAAATCTGGCATTTTAATTTCCACTGCACCAGCATCTAAAAGTTTAGTGCGAGTATCAGAACTGTCGTATCGTTCAAACTTATCAGCTTCACCGTGGAATAGATTTTTCACAACTACATAATCAACGCGATCGCCACAGTATTTGTGAAGAATTCGTAATATATTCACTGAATCTTTTACCCTAGATAGTACACTCACCATTGTGACTCTGTATCCTAAGCCTTTGACAGCATCAAATACCCCCAAGTCTTTCTCAAAATTCTCAAAAAATAGACCTGACTGGGCTGGTAAATCTACTAATACCAGTGGGGTAAGTTCTTTTTCTAAGTCTATTAGTAAGTCATCTGCACCACCCCTTGTAAAAATATCAAGTAGCTTGACTCCAGGTTGTGCTGAGTCGTAATGTCTATACAATTGGGCATTGCGATGATCTGAGTCATAAGCTAAATACTTTAACTGTTTGTTGATATATAAATGTAGTAATCCTCTTGCAAATGTGGATTTACCTACACCTCCTTTATCTCCTGTGATAATTACTATTCTTCCTGTTTGTTCAGTTGTTTTAAACTGTTGATTTTCTGTGGTTTCTTCATTTGCTGGTATCTGTTCATTTTCATTCACTATGGGGTGCTTCCTTTTTCTAGTCATAAATTAAGCAATGATTTGCTTCAATATTGAAGATATTCTGGTAAGTAATAAAAAAGATAAAAAGCTTTTTATCTAAATTTAACTATGATTAACTACCTGCAAATTAAATTTGCAAGTTTATGAAATGTGTCAGTTGTATTTTTACAGGTTATTTACCCATTTATAAACTATCATTTGATGTAAAATCGTATGCTTTTTGATGTATTTTACTGGAGTTTATACCAATTTTATGTGAGGCTGCACATAATTGTGAAATCCCTTGATTAATCCATTCTTATCTGTGTCTATCTGCGTACCCTTCTCCTGTCGGAGACACTACGTAAACGGGAAGCACGCTACAATTATTTTTTATATTTTATTCTATGCATCTTCATATTAATATTGTTCTTTGAGTTTGTTAAATGACTTGTTCTATAGGTGGGAGAAAGATTTCAATTTTTTGCAGTAGCCTCCCTTCCTCTAGCGACTTTAAATTCTCAATTATTAACTTGACTTTCTGAGTTTGTTTACAGCTTACTTTCGTAGGAAGAATCAATTTAGAGTAAGCTTTTTCTCTTCTTTGACGACCAAATTGATTTCTCGTTTTAGAGGATGTTTGAAAATTTAGAAAGGTATAATTTGCCATTTTAATCGGAGTAAAACTGAACGAAAAATCAAGGGTTTGAGTGATTACCCAGAGATGCCTCACTACGCTGCGCTACGTTCAGCAGGACTTTTCAAACACCCTCTTAGATATACTACTAAAAACGAGTTGGAGCTTTACTCTTAAAATTGCTCAAAATATTGATATACAAGGATTTTTGCCTGGGCAAAAGTCTAGTATTTATCCGTTTTTAGTATAAACTATAGGAATCCGGTTTGATTCTTGTTCATTATACTGAGATTCAATCGTTGATTCCATAAGGTTTACGGTTTACATCTTGTTCAAAAATCAAATAGTAGCCCTATATCAATATTTTTATTGGGCGTTGCTGATTAAGAGTATGATTTTGTTTCACGCAGAGGCGCAGAGTCGCAAAGAGTAAGAGTTTTAAATTATTGATTTTTCAATTTCACACTTCAGTTCAGCAATGCCTTTTATTGTTTTTTAACTCAATTACAAGATAATTTGTAGGATAGGCAATGATGAAAGAGCAATAACTTAGCTAAAACTACACCCCCACCGCACAAAACCCAGCCCAATGAAAAGGGTCACAAAAAGGTTTACTATCATCCTGTAGCTTATGCAGAAGACGACGTAGTGCCATCCTCACTGCCGGAGGTAAGGGCAACTGGGTTTGTATAACCCATTTTTCTAATTCCATTTTTGTCACATCCCGCAGCCACAACTGGGCTAGATTAAGAGCTGTACCTACAGAAGAACCGTTCCGGAGATTGTGGTAGAACTGGAGCATTAAAAATGATGTTGACAAGTCATTCACTGTCCAAAGCGAACTCACTAAACTAGGAGTACCCGCGTATAGAAAACCACTGGGTAAACCGATATACTCATCACTGAGGCTGGAGGGGTCAGTCAAACCCGTTTCGCAGGCAGAAAGAGTAACAAGGCGAGTTTGCTGCAAGTCTAAGTTCAAGATTTCTGCCAAAGTCAACGGCCCATCTGCCAACTGCAATGCTGAGTTTAGTGGAGATACCAAGTCAAATATGCCGTGGCATGCAAAGTGGACACAGTGAATGCCTTGCAACAGACTGTTACTGATAGCAGCTTTAGTTGCTGCTGACTGTTGGAAAACTGTTGCTATCTCAAATTTATCCCTAATTACTTCGACTTCGATGGCAGCATAGGAAAGGTCATTTGTGGGATTTTGGATGGCGAACAGATGTTTAAAGTTGGGTCTTTGGCGGGTTTGAGCTAATTGCAGCAGCTGGCAACTAGGGGCATAGCGGATTCCACGGCTAAATCTATCAATGAGGGTAGTATCAAATACAGGCAAAGCATGAAGTGGTAATATATGCAAAAACCGATGGGGAATCAAAATTAGCTGGTTGCACCCTTGCGGTAACTGGGAGAGGAGCCTGTCGAAGTACAAATTCCTAGCAAGTTCCTCTAGACGCGGCATCAGTTGAGTTCGCCAAGAGCCTTTATCCTGGTAGTAATCTTTTAGGTATGCCTCCAGCCAATTTGTTAGGTCTTGCAGGTCTTCTGGAGTAGACCGCCAAACTGTAATCCGTTGCTGGTTTTCTTCTACACAAAGAAAAGAATTGGCTTCAGTTTCACTGTTAGGCGCAGGAGAAGAACCAGTATTGGGAGTTACAACGAATGTAAAAATTTGACCGTCAGCAATGAACCACTCAATTACAGCAGTGCGATCATCAAGACTTGCTAGGAAGGGGGCTAAATCGAAGCGAGAACCAACAGCCAAGTAACTGTCTTGTAATGTGTTGCGCTGCTGTCGCAATTTTTGCAGCTTTTGAGCTAGAACAGTAGAGTTAGCAGATGTTCCCGACTGGATGCACTGCTGTCCCTGGTTAATTTCATCCTGAAGCTGTTGCAGTTGACTAGCAATGTCTGGAGGAAAGATACTGTGATTGTCACGGCTGAGAAGTAGCTCTACCAACTGGCGCGTTTTGCTACGTTCAACGTAAGTAATTGCCTTGCTAAGATATTGCGGTTCATTAACAGCCAGTTCTAGGGAAACCTCCACTATGTTGATATAAAGCTGATGCCATTCCTCAGCTAGCTTACGTTTAGCAATATCCCCAGAGACTATTTCACTCCGCAAAAACTCCACTGTATCAACTGCTGCTACAAAAGCAGAGTAGGCTAGGTGCAGTTGGTGCATATCCCAGTAAGTCAAACCCAAATTTAGTTGTGTTTCCGTGTGGTACATGGGAAAGGCAGCCTGAGTGCGTACCTGTAATGCTTCCTGACAGCAGTTAATTGCCTGTTCCAAATTTTGATGATGTTCGCCGAGTATGCGTTGTCGCCAAGTAACAGCTAAGGCATTTTGCGTTTCTGCCCAAGTTTCTGGAAACTCAGCTTTGGTATAGACTTGGAGGGCGTTTTGGTAACAAGCGATCGCTCGTTCAATATTTTCTGCCTTCTCTCCCTCCAGGCGTTGCCAGTAAACTACTCCCAGGTTCTTCTGCGTCTCTGCCCATTTTTCTGGAAACTCTGTTTGAGTGTACATTTGGAGAGCATTCTGCAAATAGTTAATAGCGCGTTCCAAGTTCCTGGCTTTATTTCCCTGTTGGCGATCGCAGTAAACCACTCCCAAATTTTTCTGCGTCTCTGCCCATTCCGTCGGCAATACACTACGGGTACGCACTAGCAGACTCTTGTGAAAACAAGCAATTGCTTGCTCTAAATTGGCATCCGGCTCTCCCTGAATACGTCCACGATATGCTATTCCCAGGTTATGCTGCGCTCTGGCCCAGTCTACAGGATAGTCATCCTCGGTGTATACTTGCAGGGAATTTTGGTGGCAGAGAATTGCCTGCTCTAGGTTTTGCGCTCGGTCGCCCAAAATTCTGCTACTGTAAGCAGTACCCAAGTTGTTTTGGAGCATTGCCCACTCCTCTCTTAAAGAATCTTGGGTATAGACTTGTAGGGCATTTTGGTAGTGGGCGATCGCCTGCTCTAAATTCTCTGCTCGTTCTCCACGAAGGCGATTATTGTAGACTGCACCAAGACTGTTTTGCACAATCGCCCACTGTTGTGGCAACTCGTCTTGTGTAAATATATCTAGTGCAATGTTGTAACCTGCAATAGCAATTTCCAGGTTGTTCGCCCTAATGCCTAAGGGAAAGTGAAACATGAGATTGCTGAAGTTGACGAACAATCCAGCAATTGTAGTCCATCCTTCTGGTGGTATAGTTGAGAACAAATTAGCTGCCAAGCTAGGCAAGATTTGAGCAAAAGCATCAGTGAGCTTGTCTAAATTGGCTCTGAGCAGAGGTTCAATCACCTGGGAATTGCAGTTGCTCTGTAAAATTGCTTGCCAAAGCTCGTTCCAGAAAGGCGCAGTTATTTTTACAGTTTCCAAATTAACTAAGATAGCCGCATAATCACGTAGATTGTAAATCTGATTGGCTCCCTGCAAGTTACCCTGTTCTTCCTGCCGAATGGCTGCTTGTTCTAACCATTCCACCCAGCCAGTATCAACAAATTCTCGCCTAGCCTGCAAAATCTCCGGCGCACGAGTGCTGTCGCAACGGAGTAGTTCTTCGGTTAAGTCCAGATAGGCTTGGTGGCGTTGTGCGTCCATGTTGTTTGAGTCTACTCAAATCTGTTTTTGCATCGTTTTTAGGGGGTGGTGACGGTTTTTGTGTGATGTTCTGTTGTTGAGGGAGCGATCGCGTAGCTGAACCAGTTAAACTAATATATTTTCTGGACGGCTTGTTTACATTTGAGTATTATTTACTACCAATACATTTATTTCCTTGAAAAGCTTTCTGTAACAAGCAAAATGCACCAAAAATAGTTTCAATAATGCTTAATTTGATTGTTTTTTGGGTTGAGATGAAGAAGTATCTGGCTGGCTTGATTGACGACTTTGAGTTACTGAGTTTTCAATCATTTCCTTACTTTCTGCACCAGTGATAGGAGTCCTATTACCACCCGCAGCTCGTAAACTGTCTAAATCTTCAACTGGTACCTTGAGGATAGCATCTAGAATTTGCGGACGGGTTTCGTACCAGAGGGCGATCGCATTTGATATTTCCTCCACATCATCTGGGAGGGTTGCAAGCAATTCTAGTACATCGGTACGGTCTTCTACCGTTAATAGCTCAGGTTGGGTTTGTAATATGTATACAAAAGTTAAAATATTTTCTTCGTAAGGTGACATTTTTTAACTCCTATTCATTGACCAATCGCACAGAAGGCAGCCCAATACAAAGGGTTATGGAATGGCTGGATATCATCTGGAAATTTATGAAGACCACGACGTAGAATCATTTTAATTGTTGCATTTAAAGGTATTTGGTTTGCGTCAATCCATTGTAATAGTTCCTTTTTGGTGATATCTCGAAGCCATATTTGGGCTTGATTTAGGGCAACTGCTATAGTAGTTTTCATTTGTAGATTTTGATAAAACTTAATCATCAATAAAGCCGTAGATAAGTCGTTAACCCCCCAAAGACTACCCACGACACTAGTGCTACCTGCACATAAAAAAGCACCAGGAAAGCCAATATACTCATCACTACTATTTGTCCAATCAATTAGGGCTGTTTCAGAAGCCGAAAGAGTAACTAAACGACATTTGCTTAAGTTAAGCTTAAAAATTTCTTCCAAAGTGACAGGTTCGTCAGCAAAAAAAAGACAGGATTCTAGAGGTGAATCAATCTTAAAATCACTATCACCAGAGAAATGCAAACAATGAACAGAGTTAAGTGTTTGATTATTCAGTAAATCTTTTCTTGCATCAGCTTTAGTTAAAATATTTGTATTAGGAAAGTATCGCTTTATATTTTCTACTTCAACATTGGTATAAGGTAAGTTTCCGTTAGGATTTTGAATAGCAAAAAAGTTGCTAAACTCCGTGCGTTGCCTAGATTGAATCATTTGTACTATCCTGCAACTAGGAACATAGCGGATACCTTCAGGAAACCTATCAAGGAGACATGATCCATCAGCAAAGGGAAGGGCATGAAGAGGGAGGCAGTGGAGGAAGCGATGAGGAATCAAAATTAATTGGTCACAAGTTGTAGGCAAGTTGTTTAGGATTTCGTCAAGATGTAGTATCTGAGCCAACTTATTAAGTCTTAGCAAGAATTCTACTCGCCACTGTTCTTGATTTTTCTGATAGTCTTGAAAATACTCTTGAATCAATTCAACTAACGCTAAATTATCCTTAACAGAAGCTTGTATAACTAAAGGAAGATCAGATTGTGCAGTAATAATGAAAGTCTGAAAATTATCATCTTGTAGATGCCATTCTAGAATAGCAGTTCTTTCATCAGTGATAAGAGATTTAATTTGAGCAAAATTTATATGTTCAATGGATTGAGTAAGATTGAAATTTGGATCGATTGGTAAAATTTCAAGAGTAATTAATTCATCTAGCTGTTGCTGTAGTTGAATTATCTGCTGTTGTAGTTGAATGAATATATCCCGACTACTTGGAGTAATTGAATTTTCAACAATTGCATTTTTTATTAATTCCTTGATTTCACTCTTTGTTAGATTACTAGGAACTCTCTTAGAACCTGGTGCCATATATTTCACCCTTTTTTATGTTGATTTTGTATAGCTTCTTTCTCCATTCAGTAACTATCCCGATTGCTTACTCCATCTTCTGCTCGAATGTTGACTAAAGTTGATATATTTTTATTCAAAGACTCAAGCTGTAGCTGCTTTGTTGAAATTTCCAAACGCAAGCGTTGTAACTCATTCAGGATAGAGTCTGGAATATTACCTTTTGGGTGGAGATTGCAGTTGGCAATGAGTTTTACCAAATTACGTACTTTACTTCTCTCAACGTATTCAATAGCTTTGTCGATATAACCTAATTTCAAGCATACTTCAACCATGCTTTGACAAGCTTGGGTTAATATTTCAGTCAAATCTTGTTTTTTTCCTTTAACTTCCCATCTATTAAATGTACTACCTTGAAATGATTCCAAGCTATCAATTATATTAGCAAAAGCATCGTAGCTACTATTTAACTGGCTATTATCTTGATATGCAATAGCAAGGTTGAATAGAGTTTCTAAATGCTTTTGGGGAAAAGAAGTAGAAGTATAAACCTGCAAAGCATTTTGAAAACAGTTGATAGCTCTTTCTATATTATTGGTGCGATCGCCTCCTATCAGTTCTGAGTAGGTAGTCCCTAAATTTTTCTGGTTTTCTGCCCATTGTTGAGGAAATGATATCCGAGTGTAAACCTGTAAAGCATTCTCAAAGCAATTAATAGCTCTTTTTATATTATCTGCACGTTCTCCTCGAATGCGATCGCGGTAAGCAATCCCAAGATTATTTTGAGTATTTGCCCAATCTACGGGAAAATCATGAAGGGAGTACACTTGGAAAGCAGCATCAAAACAACTAATAGCTTGTTCTAAGTTTTCTGAGTGATCGCCGACAATACGATCACGATAGGCAAAACCTAGATTGTTCATAGTTACTGCCCAGTTTATTGGAAATGCTTCACGAGTATAAACCTGTAAAGCATTTTGACAGGAGTAGATCGCCATTTCCAAATTTTCGGCTTTATCTCCCCTAATTCTGTCACGGTAGGCATTACCCAGATTATTTTGCGCGTTTGCCCAATCTATAGGAAAATCATGACGGGTTCTCACTTCTAAAGCCTGAGTAAAAGCAGCAATAGCATATTCGATATTTTCAGCTTTATCTCCCTTAATTCTGTTAATGTAAGCAGTTCCTAAAGCATTTTGCGTAGCAGCCCATTCAACAGGAAAATCAATACGGGTTCTCACTTCTAAAGCCTGAGTAAAAGCAGCGATAGCATATTCGATATTTTCAGCTTTATCTCCCTTAATTCTATTAATGTAAGCAATTCCTAAGTTAATTTGTGTACCTGCCCAATCAAGAGGAAAGTCAGTGAGAGTCAGGACTTGAAGTGCATCTAAACAAGATGCAATTGCCTGTTCTAAATTCTCAGTTTTATCTCCTCTAATCCTATTAATGTAGGCTTCTGCTAAACTAATTTGCATCAAAGCCCAATCTTGAGGAAAATGATCGCGGGTGAAGATTTGGAGTGCAGCCAAGAAATAGGCAATTGCCTGTTCTAGATTCTCCGCTCTGTTCCCCTTAATTCTATCTCTATAAGCATTCCCTAAAAGTGCCTGTATACCTGCCCAATTTCTAGGAGACTCCTCACGGGTAAAAACTGTCAGCACTATTTCATAACCAGTAATAGCAATCTCTATATTTATTGCTTTGTTACCCAAGGGAAACTGACTAATCAAATGGCTAAAATTACTGACATCTGTAGCTAGTAATTGTGCTGCATCTGACTGCGCTTTTGTCAAGATATTTGTTGCCCAAAGCCGCAATACTTCTGCTAAATGTAGATTCAGTTTTTCTGAATTCGCTGCCAAAAATGGGTAAACTACTTGTGCATCACCCTTACTTTCCGAAATAATTTGCAACAATCTTTGCAAGAAAGCTAATTCTACTTCAACTAAAGGAACTTCATCAGGAATTGATAAATTTACTCCCACAATCTCAACCTGACGTTCCCGCCTTGGGAGCTTGCTAAATTCTTCCGCCGCACCCTCTAAATCCCCAGTAGTGTAACTCAACATTCCACGAACATAAGTAATCAGTGGTGCTTCAAATTCCACCAATGCTTCTGGAACAGCTTCTATAAATGACGCTAAACGAAACAGTTCTTTCCAATTTTTCTGTTGCAACCTCGACTCAATAGCTTTTGCTAATTCACGATTCAGATGTTTTGACTTAGTAGAAGCAAGTCCTATCCAATATTGAGGCTGGGTTAAATCTTCTTCCTGTCCTTCTTCCCTGGCAAACTGCTGTTTTAAATAATCAGTATAAAACTCGGCTAATTTATCTAATTGTTGCTTGCCAAAACGCTCATCTTCTTTAAGTTCTGTTAGCAACAGATTTCGTACAGCAACATCCATTTCGTAAAGTTCATAACCGACCTCACGACACAAACGAGACAGAAGTATGCGAGCAACTGCTGTCCAGGGAGCTTGGGGTACAAAGCGCAGCCAAATTTGGTAAAGTAAGTCTGGTGTGAGTGTCTGTGGAAATGCTGCATGACAAGCTAAATCAAAGTGCGCTTGATCAAATTTTTGGGCAAATCCTAAGATTCGCTCCATAGCTATGTCCAAATTTGTTGTTCTAGCTTCACTCATAATAACTATCATTACATCCACTGGTAGGGATGCTCCCAGTAAACGTAGCGACCGCGTAAAATATTAATAGCTGCACTCAGTCCCTCACGACTCATTTCAAACATTGGCACAAAACGAGCAATTTTATCAGCAGTGGTATACTGCCAACTATCGTTGGGCATGGGATTTAACCAAGCATAATAATTTACTGATTGCTGAAGTTGCTCAACAAACTTTTGCGTATACTCAACTCGTTCTGGATTATAGTTACCTCGCGCAGCACCAGCATCGCTAACAATTAGTACGGATGTTTTTTTATCAATAGATTTTAGAAAATTTGTAATTCGTTGAGCTTCCAGTCTAGTTGGGTCAATAAAAAGATATTTTTCAGGATAGTTCTGGAAGTAATAAACACTGGTTTGCTTAATGTTTCCACCCCGTTCAGCTTTATCTATTAATTGACGGGAGAGATGATGAAAAGGCACCATTGAGCCACCTTGATCGACCAGTAAGACCAGTTTAACTTGATTGGTATAGCGTGGCATCATCACTGGTTCAGGTAAAATCCCGTAACGACAATTTTTTTCTACCGTACCTGCTATATCTAACTCCTTCAATGTACCTTCGCGCACGCGGCGACGTAAAAAACGCCAACCTTGCTTCATCTCTCTACTGGTTACTGGTAGGTATTGTGCTGATAAATCTGTGGGGTAGTAACTTGTTTCAAAGGTACTAGGCTGATTGCTGCGAAGTGCTTGAATTACCTGTTCTGGTTCAATTTCTTGCACTATATCAGCAGTTGAACTTGCTTCAGTAACGGGTTTTTGAGGTTGAGTTGGTTGATTTTCAAGTGGTGGCTGATTAGGTTCTTCGGAAATAGGTGTTGATGTTGATGTAGAAGAACCGACAGTTTCTTCTTGCTTTGTTAATGAATTTACAGCTTGAGGTGTTTCGGTTTTTTTAGCTGTTTCGACCGCAGGCTTTACTGGTTCGGTAGTGGAAGATTGATTTATATGAGTTTGGGGTTGAGCTAATAGCACTTCATCAAAAAGCCGATTGAGTAAACGGGCTTCTTGCTCAGATTTTGTCCATAGTGTACAGCACAATCGCTCTAATGTTTGGCGATCGCCCATACCAAATCCTGCTTGCAACGCCTGTAGTGCCAACATATAATCTTCAACACCCAAGGGAAAACCGTATGACCGCAATTTATTAAATAAAATTAACAAAGCATTGAGTAAAGGAATTTCAACGGGATTCATTTTTGTTCCTCCTGTGACGGAAGCAAGTAGTCCCGATAATCCTTCCAATACTTTAATAAAACTCCAGCAAATGGAAGTTCTCCTTCGAGTTTACTCAAAGCCTCATCTTCAGGATATTCTCGCAAGATTGTAAACCAGTCAATTAACTCACTGGTACTGACTTTTTTACCAGTTTTACCAATATTTTCTTCCATCTTGTTTCGCAGTAGTTGAAAGCGTCTAACAGCTGCTCCTATAACTGCTGGTTGTGATTTCGGGAAGTGGGCGTTAATAATGTTGATTAGTTCAGATTCTTGAGGAAATTTAATATAGTGGAATAAGCAACGACGTAGGAAAGCATCAGGTAAATCTTTCTCATCATTGCTAGTAATAAATATAATTGGCAAATACTTTGAATTGGCTTTTATCTCTCCTCCCGTTTCCTGAATAAGAAATCTCCCCTCATCTAATGCTTGAAGTAAGTCATTGGGAAAATCAATATCAGCTTTATCAATTTCATCAATCAGAACTACACAGCGTTGTGGTTTTTCTGAGAAGTTGTACTGAGATTGTTCCAAAGACTTCTGAAACTCACAACCTAACAAACCAAGTTCTTGGCGCTGCGATTTATCCAGAGAAAAGAGGAAGGCACGACCCAACGGCCCCAGCCTGATATAATTGTTAGGGTCATTCACTTTTGAGCGTTTCTGCTCATCATGCTGTGCTAATTGGGCATCCTGAAGACGAGCGATCGCATCGTAAGTGTAAAAACCATCTTTTGCCCTAGTTGTAGATTGGATATACCAAGACTCATAAGGTAATTTTAGTTCATCAGCCACAGCACGAGCCAAGCGAGTTTTACCACAACCCGGTTCTCCTTTGAGCAACAAAGGACGTTTTTGTAAAAAAATTGTCAGATTTACTGCTTCAATCAACTCAGGCGCGGGTATATAAGGCTCACGCCCATCAAATTCGGATTTACCTGTATAAATGCAGGGTATTACTGAATCAACCATTGTGTTAATTTTCCTTTCCAACTAGAACACCTGAATCAACTTATGTGCTAACTCTCTTTCCCAACTGGTATTACAGTACTGACAAATTCTTTCGTAAACAAGCTCAGGAACACCTTCTTGAGAATCTGTCAGTAATATATCAACACATAAACTTTCAGGTACTACCTTGTCTCTAACTGCTACTCGCAGCCAACTAGCTATCTTTGTACGGGGAAATTGTGTGCTGGGGGGTAAGCTTAAGGGAATTTTGGGGTATTTTGGGTGATTAACTTCCTCAGCCAAAGAAACCCCTGATTTACAGACTCCTCCTTTATTATCAATTAAAAACATTACCAAATATGTTTCTTTGTGATTAGCTTTTTCTACAATAGGTTGCCAAAAATCTTGAATTAATTCATCCAAAAAACTCAATCTATCACTTTGATAGACTTCATAAAATATAAAAATTAAATTTTGAGATTGCAACGCTTGAAAAATTTTCTCCTTTATTTGTTCTGGCGATAACCCAGTAGGCTGGTTGCCATGAACAAACCTTCGAGCCACTTCCTCCCACACGCAATCAATGTTCTTCAGGTTGCTAAGTTTAACAAAAATTTCTCTGCGTTCCCCATTCTTTAACTCTTGTAATTGCAACAGTCGAGTAACCAAAGGGAATTGCCCAAATTGATGATTACCATGAACTAAAAAAGCTGCTGTTTTGTGAGGAAAATTTTGCCAGTCTAGAGCTGTTATTACTTTATCTTCCTGCTCGTCAAAGTCAATATCGAGAATCGAGTGAAAAAGTTTTTGCTTATCTAGAAAAAATTGTGTATCTAATGCTTGAGATTGAACTATGATTTTTTCAATTTTGACACATAAATCATTAATGTCGCCCCATCTGGCATTATCTGGATGACAATTATCTCGTAAGGATTGCACAAACCTGGGAAATATCCAACCATACAGTGCATGTTTACTTTTGAGAAGTATAGATAGATTATTCATCACTAGATATAATCGACTTTTTTCTTCTACTAGCTCGTCTACTAAAAAACAAAACTCTTGCTGTGCTTCGCAAAATGCACAAAGACTTTCATAACTTTTAAATTGCGGACAATTCTTAAAAACTGTATGGCATTGCGAATACAGATCAGATGGTAGTTCCACCAATCAATCTCCCAACAGTTTATACTGCTCCAGCAATTGCTGGGATATCTCCAAGGCATCCTGATAATCTCTCACTAACTCTTGCAGTTCTCCTTCAGTCTCCACACCCAATAGATCCTGCAAATCATCAGGTAATTCATCACCAATACCAGCCGCTTCTGCTGTGATACTTGGTTGTAATTTGGTTTCTACCTCTATTTGAGCAGCAGCAATAATTTCTTGTATTTCTGATAATAAAAACTCGTGCCGCTTGAGAGCTAATTCTTTTACACGTCTGAGAACGAAAAGCCATTCACCTATTTTTTGTCGGCGTTCTAGTTCAGTAGTAAGAACAGAGTCAAGTATATGTTCTTTGACTGTTTGCAATAGTAGCCACCAAGGTTCATCGCGGAACTCTTCCTGGCTCAATCTCTTAATTCCTAATACTTGAATGACGGCATAAGAAAGACGAGAAAGCGAACTTCCGCTACTTTTATCTCTTAAGCGTTTATCTGCATCAATTTGCAGAAATTGAGGTGAAGGCCAATCTTCATCACTATGGGAACCGTAGACAAGATAGTAGCCAGTTTTTAAATCCGCTACGTTGAAATCCATGACTAAGGTAAATGGGTTTTGTTGGCTCCCTTCCTGCGCTAGATAACTCAATAATCTGCCAACAATATCAGTAACCTTGACAGCTACAGCCCAATCTGGTCGTAATGACAACTTCGCTACCCAATCGGCCTGTTTGATATGATCTACGAATTTCTGTATGGGTTTCCCCTGCAATACCGTATATTTGATATTAATCCGCAATGAATCACTAGACCTGGCAGGAAGCCATTCAGTTAAATTAGTGCTAAGACCCAAACGACAAGGAGTGTTTCTTTGAATCGTAGATATTTGATGTAGGCTTTGGGTTGGAGAATTGGGTTGAAAGGAGCTTGTTACAGAAGAACTAAATGTCACTAAATCAGCCTTACCCAAGAAGTTCGCTTGAAAAAATGTCTGAGCATCGTGTAACTTTACCAAAAAGTAACTATTGTCTAATTCTAAGTTGAATTGAGGGGAAGGTTGGTCTTGTAGGTAAAAAGGTTGACTAGCACCTGTTGGCATGATTTACTCCTGATTTTGGCTTTGTGCGGCTATGATTTCATTGTACAGTTTAGGACGATTGTGCTGTAAATCACTCAAGATAGCTTGAATTTTCGTGGCTTCCCGCAATTTTTGAGTTTCGTTTTCGCCGTTGTGCAGTGCCACTACCTGAAAGTTGGTTACATTCAATACAGGTGCGCCTGATGTTCCTTCTTCAGTAGGGGCGCTATGGAGAATACGGTTGCTATCCAAATCAGACTTGTAAAATCCACCAGAACGCTGCTGTGGCTGTCCTTTGGGATGCTGAATTACATATAGTTGCGTCACTAGTTTGAAATCTATGTCTGCATCCAATCCGAGAAATCTCCGGCGTTGCAGAGGAGAATCCTGGCGATCGCGCAACCGCACAACAGCATAATCTAATTCCAGATTGTCGTGTTCCATCTGCACCAAGCCATATTCAATCCCAACACCTGCTTGGGTAAAGTCAAAAGTGAATACGCTATTGGCTATTTGCTTTTGCAGGTCAGATGCACTAATTGGTGGCTCCCTTTTGGGGTCTCTGGCTTCAATAACATGCCAACAAGTTAATGCCAGTTCAGAAGTAACCAGCCACCCCGTACCTGTAGGTATTTTCTTCATTTTCCCATTGACAATTTTGGGGACAGTCACACGAGCAACTGCACGAGCGCAATTCAGCAGTTTCTCATCTCCTGCAATGTAAAACATCGGCTCACCTTTGGGGTTGGCTTCTGCTTTACGTAAATCATTTAGGCTAGGATTATTGTGTAAAACTACGAGATTAGATTTACTATTAGACTTAGGTGCAAGTATAGGTTCAAGTTCTTGTATTAGTTCAGATAAAGTCTGATGCAACTCTTTTACCGGATCTATCTGCTTCTTTAATAAATGCAGCAGTATCATTAACACATTTTCTTTAGTATCATTACGATATTCATCATCTAAGTAAGCAATTACTCTCTGCGCTCGTTCATCTCGACTATTAGTCTCTGGCAAATTATTACACCACGCTTTGAGCAGGTCGTTGGAATCAAAAAAATCGATTAGTCGGTCATTAGTCCTAAACTGATCGCAATTCGACAAAGTTCTCCATAGTCGAGGATATATATTTTCAGGAATCCCAGGCATATCATTTGTTACAGCTACATGCTCATGATAGTATAAATTCTGAGGGAAACTTGTGACAGCAGGTTGCACCCATGAGTTACCCCCAAACCTGGATTGATTCTCAACGGGTGCAGTGGCAATGCTTTCTTGGACAGTAGCTTTGAGATGTTGGAGGCGATCGCGTCCTCGTTCTAAAAATCTCAAGTCTGTTTGAATTTGTTGCTGCAATTTGTTCTGGCTATAACGTAAAAACTGATGCCATAAACCTAAGTTAGTCTCCGGTAAAGACTCCAATTTTTCTAGCTTATTTCTGTAATTTTTTTCATTTATAGCTATAGTATTTTCGTGATCTGCCAGTTCCCCCAAGTAGCGAGCATACTCCAAGCCTATGTTCGATAAGTCTACCTGCAACTGCCTTAACTGCGATCGCTGATTTGCAGTTTGAGTAATTTGATGAAAGCGTCGTTCGTAATTTTGTAATTTACCGTAAAGTTTTTTGGCTTTGCGATCGCACCACCGTGATTGATAATAAACATACTGAATTTTATGCCTACACCACAGCAGATATAGTAGAATTTCAGCTACTTTATCCATGCAGTTTTGGTTCATATCTTGGCATTTAAACCAAACTAAAATATGCAGTTTTTGAGCAGGGTCTGTGTGCGCGCTTTCATATTCAAAAATTGGATTGCCTAGCAGATAACCTGTACTAATTAACTCAGTTGAATTTCTTTCTGAAAGTATTTGTGTAACAAAAGCATTAGCTAAATCTTGATAGTTGTCTTGTGCTTCTATTGGTTGCCCAAAAAGTAATAATGTTTGACCCAAAGAAGCTTGAATTTTTGGAGGTAGTAGCAGATTATTGTAATTAAGATTACTTAATTGAGATATGCTGAACGTATCTTGAGAATACAGAGTTAAATCAATTGCATAAGTATCATGTAATCGAAAAGGGCAAAGTAAACCTTGAAGTTCTAACCCTCTAGTTTGAGGAATTAACTGAAAGTTTAAACTTTGTTCTTGATTATGTAAAAGATTGGTATATTCAATTCCAAAAGAATCTTCTATTTGTGGAAAATATTGATTATTTTGATAGCAAATAAGTTGGTTTGGCAGGGTTTTTAATTTTGTAATGTGGAACTTATCACCCAAATCAACTAACTGTTCCCATAAAATTGGTGCTTCTGCTACAGTCGGTTCTTCCCCTTGGTTTATGCTGTTTCGTAAATGGAAAGCATAAAGGGTAAGACTAGGACGATGTAGTCCGAAATTCTTGGGGATTTCGTTCATGATTTGGGCAGATGATACAGATAATTTTAGGTGTATATTGAAATTGATATTTATTGATATCTGATTCATGACTGTAAATATACAAAAACTTTTGTACTGAAGAATTATAATTAGAACTTGCTGTTAGCGGAGCTTGCCGTTAAGTATGGCTTGCTGAATAAATATGAAAACATTGCAGGTAAAGGATTTGAGGCGATTTGAAATTAAAAAAATGCAAGATTTTAGAGTTTGTTGTTTCATTATTTACCAATCGCACAGAATGCTGCCCAGTAAAAAGGCGATTTAAAGGGTTGAGCATCATCAGACATTTTATGAAGACGACGACGCAGATTCATTCTAACTGCTGGACTCATAGGTAACTGGTTTTCTTCAATCCATGTTTCCAGTTCCTTTCTGGTGATATCTCGAAGCCAGGGTTGGGCTTGGTTAAGAGCAACTGCGACTGACTGGAAGTTTTGCAGATTCTGGTAAAATCGAGTCATTAAAAAGGCCGTGGATAAGTCATTTACCGTCCACAGGGAACTGACGACATTAGGACTACCTGCGTAGAGGAAACCACTAGGTAAGCCAATATATTCATCGCTGACATTAGTCATGTCTGTTATTCCTGTCTCGCAAGCAGATAGAGTCACCAAGCGACATTTCTGTAGATTGAGCTTGAAGATATCCTCTAGTGTTAGGCAATTAGCTAAATCCAATTTTTTTTCCTCTAGAGTTTGCACCGTTGTTTCAATAGTTGCAGATTTGCTATCCAAAAAACCGCCTGCTAAAACAAGTACGGATTTAAGTGGTTCAGTGAAGTTAAAAGAACTGTGGCAGGAGAAGTGAAGACAGTGAGCAGACTTAAATTGTTGGAGAGAAAGATTAGATTTCTTTGCTTGCTCTTTTTCCAAAATGTCGTTGCGTGTGAAGTATTTTTGTATTGCTAAGACTTCTACATCTGAGTAACTCAAATCATGAGTTGGGTTTTGTATACCAAGCAGGTCACTAAAGTTTGGTCGTTGTTGCTGTTGTGTGAGCTGAAGTAGCTGACAACTGGGCGCATAGCGCACTCCTTGAGAAAAGTGGTCTAGCAAGCAAGAGCCATCTGCTAACGTTAAAGCATGAAGTGGCAATAGGTGAAGAATACGATGAGGAACTAGAATCAGTTGGTTACAGGTTTTAGGAATAGATTGAAGGATTTCATCTAGATGTAGTAGCTGGGCAAATTGTTGGAGTGTGCTAGGAAGTTGCTTTTGCCACTGTTCTTTATCCTGTGCGTAAGTTGTCAGGTAATGGAAGTATGTTTCTACTAGCGAGGGATTTTTAGTGTCAGTGTTTGTGCATTCTTGCTCTCCTAGTTGTTGGAGATATTCAGCCATGCGAGGAGGCAATCCCTCTGCTATTTCTGTCAAAGGAGAGTCCCAGTTGATGGGGTATTCCCGAACGGTAGGATAGATGGTCGCATGGGTAATGATGAAAACCCTAACCTGCTCTGGAGTCACGTACCATTCTATAATTGCAGTATTTTCATCAATCAGCGATCTGATTTGATTGAAGGTGATGAAGTCAACAGCCTGAGATGGATTGAAAGTAGAAATTAAAGGTTGAATATGATTAGCAATTAGCTCGTCCAGTTTTCCCTGAAGCTGATTAAGATAACTGTAATCTAGAGTAGGGCTAGACAGCAATTTTTTCAAGTCAGGCTCATCTTCGGTAAAGATGATGTTAATACTTGAAGAAGTTCTTTGAGCTAAATCTAGCCGTCGCTGCTCAGCCGAAATATCTCGCTGTAGCTCCTGCCATTGCTGCTGAATATTGTTGGGAAGTTCTGGGGGTAATTGATCACGTTTGGCAAGTAACTCAAACAGGACTCGCACCTTGTTACGCTCGATATACTCAAGTGCCAAAGCTGCATACTGAGGCTTACTATCAGCTAGTGCCAGACAAACTTCTACAATTTTTTGATAAAGGTCATTCCATTTTGCTCCCCATTTCTGTTTAGCACGATCCCCCGAAGTAATTACTACTCGCAGAAACTCTACAGTGGAAATTGCTTCTGCAAAAGCGTTATAAGCACTTTGAAATTGATTTACTGCTTGATAGGCAAGTCCTAGATTTAACTGTATATTGATGTAGCCATAAGGATTCACTTCCCGACTGTATATCTGTAGTGCTTGTTGTCCATGTTGGACTGCCGCTGGAAAATACTGTTGTGGATTATCATTCACAAGGTTGGCATAAGCACATGCTAGATTGTTATTAATCATTGCCCTTTTCACAACAAGTGATCGCTGTTTCAATATTCTCAGCTTTATCTCCGCGTACCCTATTGCAATAGGCAACTGCTAGATTGTGTTGAGATTCTCCCCAAGGACCTATAAAAAGTTCATGAGACATCATTTGAGCAGTCGCTTCATAGCCAGCAATAGCAATTTCGAGATTACTGGCTTTACTACCAACAGGAAACTCTTGAAGTACAGTACTGAAAGTTGAAACAGCAGCTGAAATTCGTGTTGCTTGAGAAAAAGTTGCCCTTGAACAAATAGTATTTGTCCAGGTACGCAGCCAGCTTGCAAAGTTTTCATTCAGTAACTCCAGGTTTTCCTGAAAGAATGGGTAAATGACCTGTGGATTGCCAAAACTCCTCATACAAACTTGTAAAGCCTCAACTAAAAAGGCTTCTTCTGGAGTAGTTGCTGTTTCCGGTGTGCTAATTGCTGCTACTAAATCTTTGTGAGCAGCATCAACGAGAATATCTCTAAGAAAATTGGTTGCTTTTTCAAAAAATTCCATTATTTATTGTCCAATCACACAAAACGCCGCATTTGCTAGCAAAATTTCTGGTTATTGACCATCAGGGCAGGTCAGTAATTGATATACAGCAGATTCGAGGTTGGTGAGGTACAGTCATTGGTTGAACTCCAAGTTTTAAAACTACCTTATAAAATTGGTGTACCTCATTTACCCCAAAAGTGCTGTATTAGATTTAGATATGCTTTTTGACGTTGTTCTTTTGTCACTGCTCCTCCTTTTTCCACAACTACTAATGTTTTTTCTCCATTGAATTTGTCATTGCCCAATCGCACAAAATGCTGCCCAATGGAAAGGCGATTTAAAGGGTTGAGCATCATCAGATATTTTATGTAATCGACGATTTAAACTCATCTTAACTGCTGGAGCTAAATTTAACTGGCTTTGAACCATCCATGTTTCCAATTCCTTCTTGGTAAGATTTCTGAGCCAGAGTTGAGCTTGGTTGAGAGCAACTGCAACTGACTGCGTGGTTTGCAGATTTTGATAAAACTGAATCATTAAAAAAGCTGTAGATAAGTCATTAACTGTCCAAAGAGAACTAACGACACTAGAAGCACCTGCATAAAGAAAACCACTGGGTAAACCAATGTATTCATCGCTGATATTGCGGAAATCAATCAATCCAGTTTCGCAAGCAGATAGAGTGACTAGGGGAGATTGGTTTAAGTTGAGAGTGAATATTTTCTCCAAAGTCAGGCATTTATCCAAATCCAGCAGTTTTCCATCTGGCAAAGTGAGGTACTGTTCTGAGTTAGTTTCAGTGGATGCCGTGTCAAGATATGCATCTGTGAGGATAAGGCTAGATTGGCGAGGCTGGTTTGGATGAAAATAGCCATGACAGCTAAAGTGGGTGCAGTGGGCAGTAGTAAAGGAAATATCATCAATCGCTTCTCTGGTTGCCATCCCTTCTTTGAGAACATTGGTTGTACTAAAATAACGTTGAATTGTTTCTACTTCAAGATTGGTATAGCCGAGGTCTTTTGTAGGGTTTTGAACAGCAAAGAAGCTTGTGAAGTCAGGAAGTTTTCTCATCTGAGCAAGTTGGAGCATTTGGCAGCTAGGAGCATAATTCACCCCTTGAGGAAATAAATCAAGGAGACTAGATTTCTCTGTAACTGGCAACGCATGAAGGGGAAATAAATGTAAATACTGATGGGGAATTAAAATTAGCCTCTCACAACTATCGGGAATCAGCTTAATAATTTCCTCAAGGTGCAGAATCTTACCTAGTAAATGGAGACGGGTACTTAAGCGGCGCTGCCAATGGGATTTTTTCTCATAGTAAGCTCCCATATATGCAGCTACCCAATACATCAATTTTTTTAAGTCTTTTGGCTCGGATTGCCAAACAATAGGCTGTTGGGTTTGACAGGTGAAAATAAAAACAAGAAACTTGTTTCTGGCAACATACAACTGGACAATAGCAGTACGCCGATCCAAAGTTACCCTAAATTGGTCAAATTTAAACCCTGAACCAACGGGGAGGTATTGGTTTTGCAGTTTATTGCGTTGCAGCCTTAGCTGTGAAAGATGTTTTGTCAGAGCAGTGCTTGCTTGAGCTATAGCATTTTGCAATTGGTACTGACTGGTAGAGATTTCGTCTTGGAGTTGTTCCAATTGTCTAACGATTTCTCTGGGGAAAATAGCCTGGAGGTCGCGACTGAGGATAAGTTCTACCAAGTTGCGAGTTTTGCTGCGCTCGACATATTCTATTGCTTTGGTAGGGTTCTCCAACTCCAGGCAAACTTCTATTGCAAATTCATAGACCTTGTTCCATTTTTCAGCTAGTTTTTGTTTGTCTTCTTCTTTTGCAGAACCAAAGACTATCTCCCCTCGCAAAGACTCTAAAATATCAATAGCAGCCGTAAAAGCATTGTAAGCATCACTAAACTGTCCAGCATCTTGATAGGCAAGACCGAGATTGAATTGAGTTTCTACATATAATATAGGAAGAGCTTCGCGAGTACGTACCTCTAAGGCTGCCTTTAAATGTCGAATTGCGATTTCTAAGTTCTCTAGCTTTTCCCCATTAATGCGTTTGCGGTAGGTATCGCCCAGATTGTTCTGGGTTGTAGCCCATTCCTGTGAAAAAAGTCTACGGGTGCGTATTTCCAAGGCAGCTGTGAAACAACGAATAGCTGTTTCTAGGTTCTCTGCCTTTTCCCCACAAATACGATTACTATAGGCATTGCCCAAATTGTTGTGCAGCATAGCCCATTTGTAGGCTGAGTCTTCGCGAGTGTATACTTCCAAGGCGGCCTGAAAACAGCGAATTGCTGCTTCCAAATTCTCTGCCTGTTCTCCCTCAATACGTTCGTAGTAAGCAATTCCCAAATTGTTCTGAGTCATTGCCCACTCTTGGGAATTGACTTCGCGGGTGCGTACTTCCAAGGCAGTCTGAAAACAATGAATGGCTGCTTCTAAATTTTCCGATTTCTCCCCCCGAATGCGACTACTGTAGGCAATTCCCAGATTGTGTTGAGTCATCGCCCAGTCTTGAGGAAAGGCTTGGCGAGTACGTACTTTTAATGCCGCTTCAAAGCAGTGAATTGCTGCTTCTATGTTTTCTGCTTGTTCTCCCCGAATGCGATTTTGATAGACAATACCTAAATTTTGTTGGGTCATACTCCAGTCATAGGGACACAGTTCACAAGTACATACCCTCAAGGCAGCCAAATAATAGCCAATCGCTTGTTCTAAATTCTCTGCTTTTTCTCCTCTGATACGGTTACGATAGGCAATCCCCAGATTGTTTTGTATTGAAGCCCATTCTTGAGGAAAAGCTTCCCTGGTAAATACCGTAGCAGCAACTTGATACCCTGCTATCGCAACTTCTATGTTACTGGCTTGATTCCCTAGGGGAAACTTACGGATGAGAATACTGAAATTGACTATATCTGCGCTCAACTTCTGGGCTTGTTCTGGTACTATACTTAGCAAGGTAGTAGTTGCCCAATTTTGCAAAACACTGGCAAAGTTATCATTAAGTAGGTCTAAGTTATCTTGTAACAGCGAGTACAAAACTTTCGGGTTGTTGTTGCTGTAGTGGATTGCTTGCAATAACTGCAAGAGTAAGTCAAGTTGAGAGTTAGGGTTTTGGAGTTGAGAAAAAGTGGTGGTTGATGATAATCCCAATACTTCAGATAGTTGACAGACAACATCTTTTAAAAAATTAGCAGCATTTTCGTTACCTTTTTCTGCTAATTCCTCGCTTACCTGTTGCATAATCTGCAATAACTCAGCATTGAGCAAATGCTGACTGCTATTCAAAATCTCATTGATTTCCTGGCTACTACTACATTGGAGCAGTGCCTCAATTAATTTCCTATAAATTTCTTGATTTTGTTCGTTCATTATTGACCGATCGCACAAAATGCCGCCCAGTAGAAAGGTGATTTAAAAGGTTTAACATCATCTTTCAACTTGTACAGACGACGACGCAGATTCATTCTAATCGCTGGTTTTAATGGTAACTGGTTTTCCTCAATCCAGGTTTGTAATTCCAATTTACTTACATCTCTGAGCCATTTTTGAGCTTCATTTAAAGCTTTTGTAACAGGTAAGTTTTCTTGCTTATGATTTTGATAGAACTTAATCATTAAAAAAGCAGTAGAAAGGTCATTTACAGCCCATAAACTACTAACGACATTAGTACATCCTGCAAATAAAAAGCCACTGGGTAGAGAAATATATTCATCACTAACATTACCCAAGTCAGTTAATCCTGTTTCGCAAGCAGAAAGAGTAACAAGGTAACAATTTCTTAAGTCTAGGTTAAAGATTTCTCCTAATGTTAGACATTTTTCTAAATCTAGGATTTGATTTTGAGGTGAACGAGTAAAATTTTTTGAATCTTGGTTTACATTTTCTTGTATTTGTGTATTAGAATTAGCGAGAATCAAGGCAGATTTAAGGGGTTCTTGGAAGTTAAAATAGCCATGAGAAGAAAAGTGGCTATAGCTAGTTTGATTAAGATTTTGCTGATTTAGATTTTCCTTGGTGGCATGATCTTTAACTAAAACTTTGTCATTAGGTTTAAATAGCTGACGAATGGTATCAACTTCGATGTCAGTATATTGCAAATCATCTGTGGGGTTTTGGATGCCGAATAGGTTATTAAAATTGTCTCGTTCTTGGCTTTTAACTATTTGTAATAATTGACAACTTGGAGCATAACTAATTTGATTAGGGAATAAGTCTAATAAGTATCCAGTAAAAATTGTTTCGTCTTTTTGTTTTCTGGTTGCTTTCAAAGCATGAATAGGCAATAGATGTATAAAAAGGTGGGGAATTAAAATTAGGCTATTACATTTTTGAGGAAGCTCGGAAATTATTTCATTTAAATGAAGATATTGAGCGAAATTCTCTAATATAGATTCCAGTTGATTTTGCCACTCTTGTTTAGCTTCGGTACGGTAGAGATTGAGATAGTTATTTATCTCTTCAATTAAAGCCTGTCTGTCTTCAGAAGGAAATTGTTTAATAATTGGCTGCTCACTATCAGCAGCAATAATAAAAGTAAGAATTTTATCGTTGGTAATGTACCACTGAATAATGGCTTTATTCTCAGAAGTTAGGGTTTTAATATCGTTAAACGAAATGGGTTCAACTTTTTGGGTAAGGCTAAAAGTTGGATCTATGGGAGTAATATGACTGGTAATTAATTCTTCTAACTGTTGTTTGAGTTGATTGAGCCTGCTGCGGTTTGGTATTTGGGGTTGATATTGTTGTTGTCTTCCTTCCGCCGTCAATATAGCCAAATTATCACTCATTTCTTTGGTAGCGAGTTGTTTTTCTTCTTTAACAATTTCTTTACGAAGCTTATCCAATTCGATGATAACAGTTTGAGAAATGTCTCCTTTAGGGTATAAATCACGGTTAGCTAAAAGCTCAACTAAATTACGGTTTTTACTCCGTTCCGCATATTCTATGGCTTTATCTATTTGACCCAAGTTAACGAGAGATTGGACAATATTTTGATAAACTCCTATTGCTTCTGCCATAGTTTCTTGACGGCGAATTTCGGACATCGTTTCACTGCGAGTGTTTTCTAATGCTTCAATAGCATTACTGTAACCTTCTATCGCTAGTTTCCAGTTACCTTCTTTGAAGCCTAAATTACCTAGATTACTACTATGTATTAAGCATTGGATGGGAAAATTGTCAGGAGTTTCAACTTGTAAAGAATTACGAAAAGATTGGATCGCTTTTTCTAAATTATCAGTTCTATCTCCTTTTATTCTTTTACTATAAGCTATAGCAAGACTATTATGAGTAATTGACCAATTTTGAGGCAATGTTTCTTTTGTAATTATTTGCAAAGCATTTTCAAAAGCTAAAATGGCTTTTTCTAAATTATCAGCTTTATCCCCTTTTATTCTGCTATTGTAAGTACTTCCTAAATTTGTTTGAGTAATTGCCCAATCTTGAGGAAATGCCTTTTGCGTAAATACTTGTAGAGCGTTTTCACAAGCTGAGATTGCTTTTTCTAAATTATCAGCTTTATTTCCTTTTATTCTTATATTATAAATTCTAACTATATTATTTTGAAGCTCTGCCCAAGTTTGAGGAAATTCCTCTTGAGTAATAATTTGGAGAGTATTGTGATAGCATTCAATTGCTTTCTCTATGTTATTAGCTTTATCCCCTTTTATTCTACGACCATAAGTATTTCCTAGATTATTATGAGTTTCTGCCCATTTTAATAACAAAGAATCGAAGGTACGAACTTCCAGTGCCTTATGATAACATTCAATTGCTTTCTCTAGGTTATCAGCTTCATCTCCTTTGATTCTTGTTTGATATGCATTAGCAAGATTGTCTTGAATATCTGCCCATTCTCGCGGAAATACTTTTTTTGTAAGTATTTGTAACGCATTATCATAAGCTACAATTGCTTGCTCAATATTATCAGTTTTATTTCCTTTTATTCTATTACAATAAATATTTCCCAGATTCATTAGCGTGTTTGCCCAACTTTGTGAATTTTTTCTCCAAATTTGTAGAGCGTTTTCACAAGCTAAGATTGCTTTTTCTAAATTATCAGCTTTATTTCCTTTTATTCTATTTCTATAGTTAATTGACAGATTATCTTGAATAGCTGCCCATTCTTGAGGAAATTGATCTCGCTGGTAAACTTGTAAAGCTGCTTGGTAGCAAGCAATTCCAATCTCTAAATTAATTGCTTTATCTCCTAAAGGAAATTGATTAATTAAAATACCTAATTCCACTATTAATGCTGCAAATTCTTGAGCATTATTTCCTGATTTTCGTACTAAATAAATATTTGCACAATTATTTATAGTTTGGATAAAATTTTCATTGAAATGATTAATATTGTTCTGCAAAAAAGGATATATTTCTTGCGGATTTCTCTGGTCTTTTATTATTTTTTGTAATATCTGTAAGACCTCATTGAGAAATGCTAGTTGCCTATCATTACGATTAATTAAATCATCTTTATCAATAGAGTTTATACTTTTAACATTAGAGTTTTTGTTGCTTTCTATTTTTAAAGGTAATTTACTGGACTCAATTTCGGCAATCCTTAACTCGTCCTTTTCTATACCTAAAAACTCAGCCAACTGTCTAACTATATCTTTTAGTAAATTTCCCTTATCATTATTATCTTCCTCCTGCAATCTTACTCCTTCTTGTTGTAACATCCTTAAAAAATTAACATTAATGTCATCAAAATTATTCCGTATAATTTCATTTATTTCTCTTTTATCGGCACAATTAATTAATTTTTTGATTAAATTTAGATGACTTTTATTGTGTTGCTTATTCATATTGATGAGAACCTTAACTATTCAAAAAGTCGTCTCTAAGTTTATCCACATCTTTCTTCTCTCTAATTCGTATACTCTTATACTTATCGAAGTTCTTTTTGAAGATCACTTGTAGCAAATTCTCAATCTCTTCCATACTCACCCCATCCAACTCTTCCATCGCAAGTTCCTCAAAAGTTTTAGTTAATGCGAAACCAACAATGACGACAAATGTTGCTGCTGTACCTCCCGCAAAACTAGAAGTAATCGGATCAAAAACGAAGAAATCAGCAATTGTAGTCGCGGCAAGAGTCACTAAAGCCTCTTTTGATGTCGTGATTTGTGTCCAGAGACTTGTCATGCCTTTAATCTTATTAAATTGGTACAAGGCAGCTATCTCGTTCCACAGAACTGTTTGAGCAATTAAAGCAGCAGCAGGAGTCGTAAACCAAAACGGGACAAAACCCGTACTGAAACATGCAATTGCAGATGTAACTATATATCCCAGAGCCACAAAGCGTTTAGCTTTTACATCAACAACCTGTCTAGCAATAAAGGCATCACCTAACACTTTGGGTAATAGTTCAGTAGTTCTCTTTACTAGTTCATTTAGACCAAAAGGCTCAAGTTTCAGTTGCTCTAAAGGTGAAGCCGAAACTTCTATGATGTTATAAACTTTCTTGAAATCAAGGCTATCAATTGCTCCTATTATGCCATCTATTTCCTTTCTTGCAGCGCGATCGCACTGCGACAGAACAATGATTACAGGAATACGCTGCTCATATAACTTATTAATTATTACTGCTTCAAAAGGCTCAAATCTAGCAGACGGGGCACTCACTAAATACCAGGCTACGTGTATTTGTTCCTCAGCCCCCTTTCCTAGTTGACCATCTAAGAACTTGCTAGTGTCATCTATAAAACTATCCTCCCTACCTAATTCGCAACCAGCAGAGTCATACAGAACAATGGGGATAGATCCTTCTTCTTCAATTAAATACTTTTCAAAATATTGTGTAACTGGAAATCCGGCTCCTGTTTTTGCTGTTTCTTCTCCGAAAATAGCATTTATAAGAGTACTTTTCCCCACACCTATCTTACCCATCACTAGAATGTTGAGACTTTTTATCTCTTGTACAAAATCGTCAACATTCTCTCTCAAATTTGTCATAATGGTTACTCACAGTTAATTGACAGCAAGTTAGTTCACTACTTCCTGAAGAAGACTCAATTCCAAGGCTAAAGCCAGTATTAGATAATCAAAATCAGGTAATTACAGTGTGTCGATTGTATCACATATTCATGAATAATCCTCGAATTAATTTCCTATTGCACAAAATGCTGCCCAATAAAAAGGCGATTGAAATGGTTGAGCATCGTCTGGCATATTCTGAAACCGACGGCGTAGCTGCATCCTGAGTGTAAAATCTAACTTTAATTGATGCTCTGTAATCCACTCCTCTAAGTGTATTTTAGTCACATCTCGCAGCCACAGTTGGGCTTGATTTAAACTGACTGCTACTGAAACACCTGCACCTAAATTTTGATAAAACTTAACCATTAATAAAGCTGTTGATAGGTCATTTACTGTCCACAGACTACTTACCACACTCGGAGTTCCTGCATAAAGGAAGCCACTAGGTAAACTAATATATTCATCACTAATACTGGTAGGATCTGCGATGCCAGTTTCACAGGCAGATAGGGTAATTAAACGGCATTGATTTAGAGTTAGAGCAAATATTTCTGCTAAGGTAAGCCGTTCATTATTTGCCAAAATTAATGCTGATTCTAAAGGTGATGCTAAGTTGAAATCAGCATGACAAGAAAAATGGCAACAGTGGGCTGATTTAAAATTATTATTGCCATTTAAAGCTGCTTTAGTCGCTTTTTGTTTAACTAAAACTTGAGTTTCAGCAAAGAATGAGCCGATGGTTTCAACTTCTAAATTAGTGTAGCTTAAATCACCTGTCGGGTTTTGGATAGCAAACAGTTGAGTAAAATTAGGACGTTGTTGGTTTTGGCTTAGTTGCAGTAATTGGCAGCTAGGAGCATATCCTACACCTCTGGGAAACTTATCCAACAGACAATTTTGTTTTCTCTGCTCATTCTCTAGTTGCTTATTCCCTAATGGTAAGGCGTGAAGTGGTAATAAATGCAAGAAACGATGGGGTATGAGAATTAGGCGATCGCACTCTGCTGGTATATTGGAAATTATTTCATCTATATGCAAAATTTCAGCGATATTTTGCAAGCGAGACTCTAACTGATTGCGCCACCATTTTTTGTGATCTTTGCGGTAATAAAGACGCAGATATGCACTGACACGTTTTAATAAGGTACTTAAATCTTCAGCAGAGGATTGGATAACTTCAGGTTGGGGACTGTGGCGAGTGATGATAAAAGTAAGAATCTTTTCGTCGGTAATATACCACTCAATGATAGCGCTACGCTCGTCAATGAGAGATTGAACATGATTAAATGGGATGGTTTCAACTTGTTGGGTGAATTTGAAATTGGAGTCTACTTTGTTGATGTCTGCAAGGATATTATCTCGCTGTTTTTGCAATTGATTTAACTCATTTTGCAATTGCTGGTAAGCGTTATTTTTCGCTTCTGACTCCCGACTTGCGAGAATTATCTCTAATTGCCTTTGTTTTGCAGGGATTGTCTGTCTCAATTGGTCAATTTGGTTACATATTTTTTGATAATTTTCTGACCTTGGATATAAATCGCTTTTTGGGTAAAGGTTTTTGTTAGCCAGTAGTTCGACAAGATTGCGGGTTTTACTACGCTCGACGTATTCTAAAGCACGGTTGCATTGAGCAGTATTGATATGAACTTGCACTATCTTGGCGTAGACATCAATTGCTGCTCCCAAAACTTCCTGTCGGCGTTTGTCGGTGTTCACCCAGCTGCGACTTTGTTCTACAGCTTCGATTGCCACACTGTAGCCTTCAATCGCCCTATCCCAGTCTTTAATTGTATAAGCTATATTGCCAAAATTGCGTCCGCAAACAAGACACTCAACCGGAAAGGTAGTGGGGGTGTAGACTTCCAAGGCTGAATGCAAATGTGTAATTGCCTCGAAACTCTGTCCTCGATCGCGGTAAACTAAGGCTAAATTATTGTGAGTTTTTGCCCATTCCTTAGAAAATGCTTCGCGGGTATGGACTTGCAATGCTTCTTGATAGGCGCTGATTGCTAAGTCTAGGTTTTCTTCTCGACTACCAGATATTCTCTCGCTGTAAGCATTACCGAGATTATTTTGGGTTTCAGCCCAATTTTCCGGAAAATCTGTCTGAGTGCGAACTTGTAAAGCGTTATGATAACAAGAAATTGCCCGTTCTAAATTAAGAGTGCGATCGCCATCTTGAAGGCTGTAGTAAGCAATCCCCTGATTATTCTGCACAATAGCCCACTGTTGGGGAAAGTTGGAGCGAGTATAGATTTGTAACGCTGCTTCATAGGCAGAGATTGCTGTTAACAAATTTTCTGTAGGGTTGCCATTAATTCGGTCACGATAAGCTTCTCCCAAGTTGTTTTGGATCATCGCCCAATCCTGGGGATAGCTGGAGCGAGTGTAGATATGTAATGCTGCTTGAAAGGCGGTAATTGCAGCTTCAATATTTTCTGCCCTGTCGCCCTTTATCCGTTCACCGTAAGCGTTGGCAAGGTTGTTTTGGGTTTCTGCCCATTTTTCGGGAAAATCTGTCTGAGTACGAATTTGTAAGGCGTTTTGATAACAAATAATTGCTTGCTCTAGATTTTCAGCGCGATCGCCATTGAGTCGATTGTAGTAACCAATACCCAGATTATTCTGGGTTGTTGCCCATTCCACCGGAAATGCAGTGCGGGTGCGAACTTTTAACGCTGCTTGGAAGCAGGTAATCGCTATTTCTACATTCTTTGCTCGCTCACCAAGAATTCGTTCATTGTACGCATTACCGAGGTTATTTTGGGTTTCTGCCCACAATTCGGGGAAAGCTGTCTGGGTACGGACTTGTAAAGCATTTTGATAGCAAGCGATCGCCTGTTCTAAGTTTTGGGTGCGATCGCCTGCGATCCGAATGCGGTAAACTGCACCCAGCATATTTTGAGTTGTTGCCCAAAACTCTGGAAATGCCTCATGGGTTAAGATTGGGGCGACAACCTCGCAGCCTGCGATCGCTATTTCCAAATTGATAGCGATGTTACCGTAGGGAAAACTACGAATTAGATTACTAAAATTAACAATCGCTACTGCAATGACTAACGCCTGTTCTGGTTGAACCACAGACCAAGTATTTGCTGACCAATAACGCAATATATTGACGAAAGCGTTATCTAACTTATTCAAATTTTTCTGTAACAGCGAGTAAACCCTTTCCAAATCGCTGCCGTCATCTGTGACAAGTAAGGCTGCTACTATGAAGTCAACATAGTCTTGGGGGTTAGGAGATACAGAAGTATTGTTACTTCCATCCTCTGCCGAATTTAGCTCACTCATCACTAACCAATTGCACAAAATGCTGCCCAATAAAAAGGTGAATGGAACGGTTGCTCGTCATCTGGCATATTATGAAACCGACGGCGTAGCTGATTCCTGAGTGTCGGATTTGAATTTAACTGATATTCTGTAATCCACTCCTCTAACTGTATTTTAGTTGCATCCCGCAGCCAAAGTTGGGCTTGATTGAGAGCAATAGATACTGATTGGGGACTTGTTGATTGTGAATTTATGAGATTTTCATAGAACCTAATCATCAGTAAAGCAGTCGAAAGGTCATTCACCAACCAAAGACTACTTACTACTGTTTTGACCCCTGAAATCAGGAAGCCACTAGGTAGCCCTACATAATCATCCGTAACTTTATTTATATCTGTCAAGCCACTTTCACAAGCAGAGAGCGTTACCAAAAAGCAATCTCGCATAGTACAACTAGTAATATCAGCTAGAGTGATGCGTTGTCTATTAGCCAAGACTAGAGATGATTCCAATGGATTTATATGGTTAGCATTCAAAATCGAATTTACTTGGCTGCTGGAAGAGTTGAGCAAGGAGTTAATTAAAGTTAAATAGGCTTTTTTTTTGGTGTTCTTCATCCATTACTGACCTATAGCGCAAAACCCTGCCCAGTGAAAAGGTTCCCGAAAAGACTGGGCATCATCCGGTAAATTATGAAAACGACGACGTAGATTTATATTAACAGTCGCACTCAGTGGTAAATGTGATTTCCGGTATCTTTATGATAATTGCTTCCAGTAGCTTACGGTTATGTCTCCACCACTCTTTCTTGGTTCTGCCCATCAATATTTAGATGCGTTGCCCCGGCTTCAGCAAATTTAGCTGGAAATTCCTGAGAAGAGTTGGAATGTTTTAGAGTATTGACCATTAGATACCCATGCGTAGCAAGTAATTGGTGCTGTAGCATCCAAGCGATGTCCCAGAAAAAGAGCGAGATGAGCAGGCCCAGCAAAAAATAAATGGATTTCTTTACCACCTAGGGATACTAATGTATCAACAATTAATTTTTTAATGCTTCCAACGGCATTGTTGGCATGTTGTGGGGAAGTAATAGGCTGCTCTCCTCTAATGTGAAGCAGTGGCTCACCTGTGAGTCCATACTTCTCTAGATTGGCTTCCACTTCAGGAATAATATCTCGAAGAATACCTATGCTAACAACCAAACGGGTTCCTGTTCCGCCTATCATCTGATGAGCCAAAGGATAAACGGGGGTTTCTTGAGTGGGATGAGCATCTGTTGCCCATACCTCTTCACGGTATTCCATTTCAATTGCGTAGCCCCTAACAGCTGAGAAGACAGATCCTATTGCAAGACATGCTGCCAGACGACGATTGCCAGCAAGCCTGATTCGCTTAGTATTTCTATACTTTTCAATCCAGCTTCGAGTATCCTGTAGTTCAATGAGTAAGCGATTCCACTGTTGGGATGGGGCAATCGCACGAGTTTCACCACCAGAAAAAGGGGCCCAATCGAAACACAATCCATGATGCTCTGGGTTATTTTCAGAGGCAATGGCTGTGTAAATCAAGATGGGACTAAGGGCTGGTAGTTGATTGGGAGGAATTTTTTCCCGTAGTTTTGTCTCTAACTCTTTGCGGGTAATATTTTGATTCTTGCGCTGTCGTATAAATGTGCCTAAGTGATTATAAATATTATCAAAAGTTCTAAAAGATAAATCTTCATATTCACTCAGATTGTCAGCCAAAGACTGCTTAAAAAGAGCTTCGCCGTGAGATTTTGCAGTGTTCCAATCTGCCTCTACTATCACCTTTTCAAAAATGAACAAGGCATCTTGTTCTGTGCCTCCAATTTTTTTGACTAGGCTGGCATACTCTTTGAAAGAATTTCCTTTGACTGTAGAGTTTTCTTCATAAAAATCTTGAGGATTACGAACGCGGCGCAATCCATTTACCAAAGGCTCTAAGTCTCTGGAAACTCCTGCTGCTACAAGTATAAACTGCTGATAGGTGTTTGGACTACCAGCATCTACTTCTCGGAACCGTTTAATTTCATTTAAAAACTTAGATGGTTGGAGTGTATGGTCTTTAACTTCAAGAAACTCTATCGCAAACCCACGACTTGGTACAAAAAACTTTGCCTCTACATCTCCAATTCCTTCCCGGATCATAGCTGTGAAGCCATCCTGATCTAGCCAAGCAGGAATGCGAGCAAGCATGACTTGCTCCTGAAAGGAAAAGCCACCTTCAGCAATATCACCACCACGAGACTGTGGTTCTAGAAGTGAGGGAGTCAAATGTTCACTCTCTGTCATGCGGTTTGCTGCTCAGTCGGTTTTTCCAAAATAGAATACCCTTCAACGGGATTGGAACTCCAACTTTGGAGTTTTGAATCTGAGGCGTGTGATGATGGTCCGAGCCATTTTCCAGTATCTAGCCACAGTTCATAGTAATATAACCATAATGCAGTCCACGGGATGATAGTCTTTGCAAGCAGCATATCTTTCTGCCACGGTTTTTCTTTGGGGTAGTAGAGGCATAAAGTTCCGTCTTTCCAAACATGGGGAGGTCGTGATGCCAGAGTGGGAGATATGACATTAACGGTTGGGTAAGAGCTGAGTTTGTAGCGGATTGCTACTCGATATTTTGGGGAAAACTGACGGGGGTGAAGCGTGCCTCGCCATACAGCTACCCCATGCTCTCGCCTGTAAGCGAACCCAGGAAATCGGTGCAATATGTGCAGGTTTTGCAGCCCCAGGTTGATAGTGGGTTTCAGTTGAGAATATTCAGCCTTGGTCAATCCCATGAAACTTGGTTGCAATGGTTGAAGTGTATAAACCAGAAGCAGGTTGGCTGGGCAGAATTAAACCAGTAGAGCTGACGTAAGATTTGCCAGGTAAACCCGCTTTAGCCAATTGAGACGCAGCGGTTTCTACCTCTGATGGAAAATATTCTTCTCCAAAGATTTTTTGCCAGTATTTAATCGCCTTCTCCCGATCATCAGTCTCTAAAGCTTTATCTGCCCAATTTCGTCCCTCATTAATCCGTCTCATGAAAGTTTCAAAGTGGGTGCGGCTCCAGTTCCAAGAGATGTTATGACCAAGGATCGGATCAGGGAGGTTTGGGGTGGCAACATTGCTAGTATATAGCAGGTGATCGTATTGGCGGTAAATAGCATCCAAAAACTCGTAAAATAGGACTGCCAATGGCTGTGTCATGTCTAAAGTGTTCTTTTGGATATGATAAACTAGCAGAGCGCCAAGCCAGTAACTCTTGGGTTTGCGGCTTTTCATTTGGCAATCACGGAAGTGCTTCAGAAGCTTACCAAGTGGTTTAACTTTGTGGTCGTGTTTTTCCTGTAGCTCATTGAGTAAGTTGAGATACCCGATGGGGTGCGATGCAATCCACTTATTGAATCCTCGATCTGGAACGTAAAGCACACTCTCGAATCCATCTGGTGCAATGCAAGGAACAAAGTCTAGGTGGAAGTCTTTGCCTTTGAAGTAGACATGGACAGATCGGCGTGCCCGCTCTACCTCTATTTCCGTTTCTGCATATCCTTCAAAGCCCAAAGCTTTTGGCAAGCCATCAAGCAACTTTTTCATGTCTTGAATTAATCGTTTAGCCTCTGGTTCATTTGCCTTTGGATCACCAGGGACACGTATTAGGGTATCTACGTCTTTAACATCACCTACTGCCATTTTTTGGGCGTATGAGCCTGCAAGTCGAGAGTGAGGGTAGACAGTGGGAAAATCTTTACTTTTGGCGATGTACTCACGGACTAAGGGTGGCAAATCGCGTGCTGCATCAAGGCGTTCTTTAGGAGGTTGAATGTTCTTGAGCAGTTCTTCAAAGTGTGTAATCAACGGAAACATCTATATTTTTTACCTTTACTGAATTGGGTTATTCATAGCGCAGTGCTATGGTAATTTCTTTTCATATGCCACCACCATTAATATTTATCTTCCAGAAAAAACTCACTGGTATTACCTATAGTTCGTAACCAAATTCATCTGAATTTAGCGGATATTGACTTACAATAGGTTATTGTGTAGCACTTTATTACATTGTATTTTAATCATATTTGATTAAAAAGAACAATTGTACTTGTAGTAAAAACCGAACTAAAATTAGTAGTAATTTTACGGTTTATCGTTCAGTCTGGTGATTAACTCAAAGTAAGGGGAGCGATCGCTCCCCTCTCAATTCATGTACACTTCGTCATAGAGTTGTTGCTCCGTAAATAATTTATGCAATGGGAATATTGCTTACCCAGGAGTAAGTAAGAAGTGGATTTTTCTGCTAAACGAGACTATAAGGTTTATTTCTGTCCTGAATCAGTGCACCATTCAACAATTCCTTGACGCACCCAAAAGTGGCAGTGGCAATCATTAAGCTGTTTAATAGAAGGCTATGAGAAATTTGCATCTGTTGTTTTGACAAATCCACATATTCTGAATCTGGTTGGTACAGTTGTAATCAACGAACGCACATATAGCAGCAAATTGAGTTCTCCCGTGTCACTGTCTTCTCTTCTTGAGACTTCCAAAAGTTTTCTGCACCACTAAGGCCATTGTGAGAAAGGCTGTGGAACAACACCGTCAGCAAGAACTTGAGCCAACTCTCCTTTCACCAATTCTTGAACCTTTTGAAAGTTAGCCGCTGAAATTAACCGCTTAGTGTCCTTTGCGATCGCTCTAACCAAGTATTTAATCAATTAGGGCTAGAAAAGAAAGGAGATGCCAATAATTCAAAGATAACGAGCAAGCAATTCCTGAGCAGCTTGCTTGTGTTTTTCCACCAATTCCTTCGGTGTAAGGAATTGGGCGCTACCCATAAAGCGATAAACCCAACGGCTAAATTCCGTCAGCGATCGCGGTGGAAGTTTGAGACTGTAATCAAGATAGCTTGGTTTTCCATCTGGAGTTTTGGCTCCAAAAGAAATTTTCTGGCTTTTATGGCGTTTTTCACCCTCTTGAATAAACACCATAACATCAGGGAAGAAGCGCACGGTTACGTTAATAAAATCTAATTTACCCTGTCGCTCTAAACTTTGTTCTTCTTGTTTACCTAAATATAATCCCCAGCCATTCTCCAGTAGTTCATGTGCGACTTTGAGGCTTTGCCATTGTTCTGTTAATTTCCGTCCTTTAGAGCCAAGCAACTTAAAGTGTTCGGTAAACCTATCCAACCTTGAAGTAGCTAACCCGGATTTCTCACAAGAAGAAAAAATCATTGATGAAAAGCCACAGCAAGTGGCATTTATTTGATACATGAAGCGCGGCGATGATAAAAAATAAATGTCACCGTATAAATTCAACAAAAGTCGTCAAATATATCATATAAATGTCTTGGTATATACGGATATAAAAATTATTTTAGTGAACTTAGACATCAAAAAACAGAGTTAAGAAAAAACAAGTTTTTTAACCCTAATAAAAACTAGAAATGAGCGTGATAATTGCCGCCAAAGAATTAACCAGGATTGGGTAACAACTGCAAACAACGGTAAGCAGTCGCATAAATATCCTTGTAGGGACAAGAACTATTAATCGCAATTAAAACTCGTCTGGTTGTTATCTTAATCAAAGCTCCTAACTTCAACAACTTGGTACGGATAGTACCAACTTGTGCATTCTGTAATTCAGTTTTAACTAAACTTTGTTTAATGACTCTCTGTAATTCTGATAATGCTCCTGCTGCTGGGTCTACGTTTGATGGTCTTAATTTGGCTGCTAATAGATGTTTGCCACAGAATATATATAGTGGTGCATAACAATACAGCACTTCCGGCTGTAATGAGGTACACTAGATTAAAATACAAATGCTTTTAAATGAAATCATACTCTCTGGATCTTCGAGAAAAAATAGTTGCTGCCCATATTCAAAAAAACATATCAATCAGGAAAGTAGCTAATATATTTTCTGTGTCAAAAAGTTTAGTACAAAAGCTGGTAAAACAACAAAAAATTGATGGAGATTTACAACCCAAGAAGCGAGGAAAACCACAATTTAGTCATCTGACAAATGCGGACATAGATTTAAGAGAATTGGTTGAAGCAAATTCGGATGCAACATTGATAGAATTGTGTGAATTATTTGCAGATAAAACTGGTAATTGGGTAGGTCGAAGTGCAATGTGTTCTGCATTACAGAAATTAGGATTAAATCGTAAAAAAAAAACAACGCGGAGTACCCAAGCAGGAACAGAAAGAGTTCTGAATTTAAGATTAGATTATTGGGATCAGGTCAAAAATATAGAGCCAGAAAATTTAGTATTTCTGGACGAAACTGGTATCCTACTTGGCTTAACGAGGACTCATGCCCGCTCACAACTAGGAGCAAGAGCTTACTCTGTCAAACCCTTTTATCGAGGCTCAAAGGTTACAGTAATTGGAGCTATTAGTATTAAAAAAGTAGTTGCATTAATGACAATGAATGATTCAATGGATGGCAACGCTTTTGAAGTATTTGTTGAAAAGTTTTTAGTGCCACAGTTATGGTCGGGAGCAGTGGTAGTAATGGATAATTTATCCGCACATAAACGAGATTCAATTGTGTCAATGATTGAAGCTGTTGGTGCTTCAGTTCTTTGTTTATCCTCATACTCTCCTGATTTTAATCCAATTGAATTATGGTGGTCACAACTCAAATCTTTCTTACGTAGCTTTACTCCAACCACAACAGAAATGGTTGATAAGCTAATCTCAGTTGCACTCGACTTAATAAATCCTCAACATTTAAGAAACTGGTTTGCTAGTTGCTGCTACTGTACCTCATAACAGCCGGAAGTGCTGTATCTGATTTTTTAGGTTTATGAAAATAGGAACTAAGCGATAACTTCGGTGCGGTGCGCTTCGCTAACGAACTTCATTCTAACTACATCAAAAAGGCGATACCTTCGGTAAGCTATCGCTAACGCACTTCATACTACCTACCTACACCAAAAAGCGATACCTTCGGTAAGCTTTGCTATCGCCTTAATTAATTCTGGTGATATGGTATTTCTGCTGTGTTAGTTTCTGAAGACAATTTTAGTTTATGATCACTTTGTCTTGATTTTTCAGGAGGTTAAATAGATTGTCGTCTGATGAGCTAGAATATATAGAGATTGTTGAATATGATATTATTGACGATACAGTCGAAGTGGGTAGTGGTTGTGAGTGGAGAGGTACAGGAAGCGAACCGCAATGGGATAATCCCAAATCAACTAAGGCTTATGATCATATTATCCGTCATCATGGTGCAAAGTTAAAACCTAGTAATTTACAGGGTAGAGCATCTAGTAAGAATCAAGATCAAGGACAATGGTTAAATGATCAAGATTGGTTGACATTGGAAAAGTTAATTTCCAAGTATTATGGAAATTATACTATTAAATTTAATCGTCCCATTGGTAGAGTATATCATACTGATGGCAGTGTGACAGAAAATGTAATTTATGCTCTAATTGGGAGAAATCCAGATGGTACAATTAAATATTCTTATCCGATAGTAAAGCCTAAATAAAATTCAATAAACTTAATAAAATTAAGGGGTAATTATAATGAATAAAGTTGAGCAATTTAAAATCAGATTAGCAGAACGCAATTTAGAAAATTTTGCTGATCCTCCTGATGATCCTTTGGGAGAATTATCTCAGTTTGAATTAGGGTTAAGAATGTTCTGTTATGAATATGATCACAAAGTGATTGTAGAAATAGGAGAAACAAAATTTAATGTGTTTTTTGATCCAGATATTTGTATGTTATTAGAGGAGAGATTAGCTGAACATATAGGAGATTTACAAAGGGGTAAAACTATTCGTTTAGACTTTGCTGAAAGTTATTGGATCATTGTTAAATTTGTACCTATTGGTAAGGAAATTAAGTGTTATTTAAGGGAGGTTGGTTATTCAACTGAGGAAAGATTAGTGATGTTAAATAAACAGCAAGTTGTGGATGAGTTGAGGCGGTTTTTAACTGAATTGATGGATATGGCTGTTAATTTGGGTTATGTTAGTTTGGAGGATAAGGAGGAGTTTATTAAACCTGCTTTTAGTGATGTTCAAGTTTTAGTATAGCGATCGCACCTCAAACTCCCCAAAAGAGTAATACCTACGGTGAGTTATCTCTACGAGACGCTGTGCTAACGCGATAGCGAAGCTCACCGAAGGTATCGCCATTTTAATTATCAGTTGTGCTATGATCATCCTAAAATTAAGTTGAGGTAAAATAATGAAAGCTTTTGAAGTAATGGCAACACTGAATGATAAAAAACAATTACTGTTAGATGAGAATTTAGATATTGATACCCCTAGTCGAGTTAAAGTAATTCTTTTAGTATCAGAAGAAAATGAATTTGATACTGATGATACTCCTGTAGAGGAAATTAAAGCTAGTTTAAAACGAGCTTTACAAGAAGCAAAAGCAGGGAAAAGAATACCATTAGCACAAATGTGGGAAGGTATTGATGCAGAATAATTCCGATTTAATTAATATTGATTTAACTCCTGAATATAAAAGAAATTTAAAATATTTAGCTAAAAAATATCGGAATATTCGTTCTGATATTCAACCATTGATTTTAGAATTACAACAGGGAAATATTTTAGGAGATAGATTGACTGGATTTGGTTTAGAACTTTATATATATAAAGTTAGAGTTAAAAATAGTAATATCAAAAAAGGTAAAAGTGCTGGATATAGATTGATTTATTTACTTGAATCAGAAAAAAGTATTTTATTATTAACAATTTACAGTAAATCGGAACAACTAGATATTACAGTTAATGAGATTAATTCAATTTTAAATGAGTGTTTTGAGGAAGAATAATATAGAGCGATACCTACGGTAAGCTACCGCTAACGCACCTCATCCTACTTACATCAAAAAGGCGATCGCTCTTCCATCATCCCTAAAAACAGCGATACCTTTGTACTGGAGTTTAGACTAAATCGGTGATGTTCAAGAAAAAAAAGGGAGTCTGATTGAATACAGTCCCCCTTTTGGCAGAAGCTAAGAGAAGAATCACCTACTCTTACTCGCCAATATGAAACGTACTTCCTTAAAAGAATTTCGTCAAGCAGCCTACCAATATTTAGGCAGAGCTAAAGATGCAACTTTTGAATTGACAGATGCGATATTGCTAACGAGAAATATTTATTGCCTAGCAGACTTGTCCTTATCACCAGTATTTAGACGTAAGTGGCCAAGCATCTATGAAGCACTACAAGATAGCAGACCACAGCGACAAAAATTGATGCAGCTATATATTGAACAGATACCAACCGTGAAGCGACCTCTATTGGCAGGAGATCATACGAACTGGTCACGACCAGATGCAGTTAAACTAGAAGAAAGAACTTATGAACATAGTGGCACATCCATAGCAGGAAACAAACCAATAACTGTAGGACAGGGATATAGCACAATAGCCTGGATACCGGAAAATGAGGGGAGTTGGGCATTACCTTTAAGACATGAAAGAATCACAAGTTCTGAAAGTCCTATCTCAAAAGCAATTTGGCAATTAAAACAGGTATGTAAATATTTGCCTGTTAGACCAATTTCTGTGTGGGATAGTGAATATGGATGTGCGCCTTTTGTCTTAAAAACTGCGAATATTCCCGCAGATATTCTGGTTCGGTTGCGTTCAAATCTGTGTTTATGGGGTGAACCAGGAGCTTATTCTGGTAAGGGGCGACCCAAAAAACATGGTGATAAATTTAAACTGAATGAGCCAACAACATTGACCCAAGCCACATCTGTTTTGGAAGTGAATGACCCAAAATTAGGACGAGTGCGTGTGAGCTTATGGAAAGATTTACACTTTCGTCAAGCTGCTACAAGACCAATGTTACTGATTAGGGTTGAACGTCTGGACGCGCAAGGTAACATGAGGGCATCCAAACCTTTATGGTTGGCTTGGGTAGGAGAAGAAATGCCACCATTAGAGGAAGTTTGGTCTCTGTACTTACGTCGCTTTACGATTGACCATTGGTATCGCTTTTTGAAGCAGCGTCTACATTGGACCGTCCCAAACTTTGGTACTCCTAAGCAATGTGAGCGATGGAGTGACCTCATGCCGTTGATGACTTGGGAATTGTGGTTAGCCCGTGATATGGTTACTGACAATCCTCTACCTTGGCAGAAGTCTCAGGGTAATTTGACCCCTGGAAGGGTTGCTCAAGCTATGGGTGGAGTTTTTGCCGCTATTGGTACTCCTACCTCTGCACCCAAACCTCGCGGAAAGTCTCCTGGTTGGAAACCAGGAAAACAGCGTCACCGTAAAAACCCCTGTCCCATTGTTAAAAAAACAGTATCACGTCCACCTAAAGAACCTTCTGTTGCTGTTTAATACCTAAGATTATTCATAGTTTCGCTAAGTCTCTGATTAACTCAGCCCTGCTGGGTCATTTTTCATAGCTTAGTCTAAACTCCAGTTATTAGATTTCCTGACTTTAAATGATATTAGTCATTCTATTCAGAATAATTCCTACCAATTTCAAAGGCAAGGAGAGTCAACCAAGGGTGTCTCCAAAGTTGTTTGATTCTGAGCAAGTACAAGATTTTTTAATAGGTGTGCTGGAAAGTAGCCAAATACCACCAAGTATGAGGGAAGTTGCTCAATGTCTAGGATATGACAGACGTACTATTTTCCAGCATTTTCCTGATTTATGTCAGGCTATTTCTGCTAATTATCTTAGTTATCGTCGAGGATTATTTCTAGAAAATTTAGCGCAGTCTTGTCGAGAAGTTCAGCAGATTTGTGCCAAGCTTTATCATGATGGTGTCTACCCTTCGGAAGCTCGTGTATCTAAACTAATGACTAAGCCTGGATATCTGAGATACAAACAGGTTCGTACTATGTTACAGCAAGCACAATCTCATTTTTCTGTTTCACCTAGCTTGAATGATTGTTGAGCTAAAGATTTAATTACAACTATTTTTCAACCATCATCTTGCCGTTGCTATTTTCAACCATCACCTTGCCGTTGCGGCAATGTTATGCTTGAAATAACAATACCTTTGGTAAGCTATCTCTACGAGACGCTACGCGAACGCTAACGCCTTAATTAATTCCGGTGATATGTTTTAAGATGGTATCTAGTTTTTGATTAATTTCATTACGAAATGTGTTAAATTCTGACTGAAGAAGATCAAATTTATCTTCCAGATGATCAATTTCTTCGTAAATCTTATCAAATCCTCTATTTAATTCTCTACCTGTCAATTGAGTATCTTCAAGACGTTCAACTCGTCTATTAAGACTTCTTAATTGGCGAGATATTTCATAATCTTTATCGTTTGGTTCTTGATTTTCTGGCATAATTGAAATCTCTTTAATATTATAGCTGTTTTTATTTTACATTAATTGCCAATATACAACATACTGACCTCTCCCTCGACACATCTCCTAGCAAGGGAAGGAGGTTGGGGGGTTAGGTTAGGTCGGTTTAGTATGTTGGAGAAATGCGATCGCACTTCATCCTACCTACATCAAACAGCGATCGCAATTCATCCTACCTAAACCAAACAGCGATACCTTCGGTAAGCTACCGCTAACGCACCCCAAACTACCTAAAATGGCGAACTTGAATATAATAGTTGTTACAACTATTGATATTACAAAAATCTATGGATCATCATCTTGATTTAATAGGCTATTGGCATGATCTGATTCATCATCATGAGCAAGTAAACTTAACAGATCAACATCTGAATACTGATGAGATTCAGCGTTATAGCATGGGCAGTGATCGCCCCTGTGAAGTTTTAGATGATGTTTGGAATCATCAATTTCCAGCATCTGACTCTTACAGGTCATTCTGACGCTATTTTTTGCGTGGCATTTTCCCCAGATGGTCAAATTCTTGCTAGTGGTAGTGATGACAAAACTATTAAATTTTGGGATATTGGTAGTGGATGTTTACAATATACCTTTAGAGATAATTCTGATCATATTCGTTCTATGGCTTTTAGTCCCGATGGACAAACCCTTGCTTATAGTTACTATAATGATGGCACAATAAAATTACTAGATATAAACAATAGACCTTTCCCGTATTTAGGTCTTCACCTAGACCTAGAGATAGTAAGACTAAGACTCTCAGATTCTTTTTCGGGGATGTCTAATATGAAGATCATAAATATCATGTCTGGACATTTTAAAGGTGTTTGGTCTTTAACATTTAGCCCGGACAGTCAGGGAGCATCCCAAATGTGTAAGTTTATTTTTGCGAGGTAAAGACGCGAAATGAATGAACCACGTTCACCGTTCAGCGAAGCTGTTCTCGTATCCCTTACGGGACCATAGGGATAGAGTAGGTGTTCCCGCAGGGTAGGAGCGAAGGACACGTTCACCGGAGGTGTTCCCGCAGGGTAGGTAAGAAGGAAGAAGAGAGTTTCTGGTGTTGCTGCGGTTATTTTTGCAAAATTGGGATGCTCCCGACAGTCAGATACTCGCTAGTGGTAGTAATGATAATACTATTAAATTGTGGGATGGGAAAAGTGGTCAACTCAAATTAACTCTTACAGGTCATTCTGATTACGTTCAATCTGTAGCCTTTAGTCCCGATGGTAAAACCCTTGCTAGTGGTAGTGATGATAATACTATTAAATTGTGGGATGGGAAAAGTGGTCAACTCAAATCAACTCTTACAGGTCATTCTTACGTTCAATCTGTAGCCTTTAGTCCCGATGGTAAAACCCTTGCTAGTGGTGGTATTAATACTATTAAATTGTGGGATTGGACAAGTGGTCGACTCAAATTAACTCTTACAGGTCATTCTGATTGTGTTCTGTCTGTAGCCTTTAGTCCCGATGGTAAAATCCTTGCTAGTGGTAGTGGTGATGGTACTATCAAATTGTGGCATATTCCTGTGGGTTTTTAGCTTTGCTGTGGTACAGGCTTCTAGCCTGTGAAAGTGTTAAAATCAAACCTGTAAAAATCCCAAAATCAACCCTGGAAAAAGTTAACAGCTAAATCTATAAAATGATTAATTTCACTTGACTAACAGGCAGGATGCCTGTTCCACAATATTTTACTGTATATTTCAGGTGAGTCCATTCAGACCCACCCTAACTTAAACTATACCAAAGCCGCCTGATCCTCCTTACTAATCACCCTCCCCTCATCCTCAAAACCAACAATTTGATCAAAGTTCAAATAACGATACAAATTATCAGCAAAAGGATGGATTTTCTCACCCACAATATCCAAATATTCCTGCACATTAGGAAGTCTTCCTAACAAAGCACAAACTGCTGCTAATTCCGCCGAACCTAAATAAACTTGTGCGCCTTTACCCATGCGATTATTGAAGTTACGAGTAGAGGTAGAAAACACCGTTGTATTATCATCAACTCGCGCCTGATTTCCCATACACAAACTGCATCCAGGAATCTCCGTTCTCGCTTTTGCACCTACGAAAACATCATACACACCTTCCACTTTTAATTGGTGTTCATCCATTCTTGTAGGAGGTGCGATCCATAACCTTGCTTTTACCTCTCCTGCACCTTCCAAAACCTTCGCAGTTGCCCGATAATGTCCGATATTTGTCATACAAGAACCAACAAAAACTTCCTGCACTGGATCATTAGCAACTTCCGATAATAACTTAACATTATCAGGGTCATTTGGTGCAGCTACAATTGGTTCTTTGATTTCGTTTAAATCAATTTCAATTACTTCTGCATATTCCGCATCTGCATCGGCTGACATTAACTGTGGGTTGGCTAACCATTCCTCCATTTTTGCCACCCTTCTCATGATGGTTCGCGCATCAGAATATCCCCGTGCTACCATATTTTTTAACAGGGCAATATTAGAACGCAGATATTCAGAAATTGTTTCTTCACTCAACTTAATTGTACAACCAGCACAAGAACGTTCGGCGGAAGCATCGGTTAATTCAAAAGCTTGCTCAACTTTTAAATTTGGTAAACCTTCAATTTCCAAAATCTTGCCAGAGAAAACATTTTTCTTGTTCTGTTTCTCGACGGTTAATAAACCTTTTTGGATGGCAACATAAGGAATAGCGTTAACAATATCTCTCAAAGTTATTCCTGGTTGCAATTCTCCTTTGAATCTCACTAACACGGATTCTGGCATATCTAAAGGCATCACACCCAATGCACCAGCAAACGCAACTAAACCAGAACCCGCAGGAAAGGATATTCCCAAAGGAAAGCGGGTGTGGGAGTCTCCACCTGTTCCCACGGTGTCGGGTAACAACATCCGGTTTAACCAGGAGTGAATGATACCATCACCAGGACGCAAGGCTACACCACCACGTTGGGCAAAAAAGTCGGGTAATTCTTGGTGGGTTTTGATGTCCACAGGTTTGGGATATGCGGCGGTGTGGCAGAAACTCTGCATTACTAAGTCTGCACTGAAACCTAAACAAGCCAGTTCTTTTAACTCGTCTCTGGTCATGGGGCCTGTAGTGTCCTGAGAACCCACTGTAGTCATGATTGGTTCACAAGATGTCCCCGGACGTACACCAGGCAATCCGCACGCCTTCCCGACCATTTTCTGCGCCAGTGTGTAGCCTTTTCCGGTATCGGTGGGAGCTTGAGGACGGATAAATAAATCACTGGGTGCTAAACCAAGTGCTTCGCGGGTTTTGTCGGTGAGGGTACGTCCTACTAAGAGGGGAATACGTCCACCGGCGCGAACTTCGTCAAAAATGGTTTCTGGTTTGAGTTTGAAGGCGGAAATCACTTCTCCCGCAGCGTTGGTAATTTCGCCTTTGTAGGGATGGATGGTGATCACATCGCCGGTTTCCATGTTGCTGACATCGCATTCGATGGGTAATGCACCTGCATCTTCAGCGGTGTTAAAAAAGATAGGTGCGATCGCACTACCTAAAATATAACCACCGGCGCGCTTGTTGGGAACAAAGGGAATATCATTTCCTAAATGCCATAATACGGAATTGATTGCAGACTTACGAGATGAACCTGTACCCACCACATCACCAACATAAGCAACGGGATGTCCTTTTTTCTTTAAGTCTGCAATGGTTTCTAAACTTCCCACTTGCCGGGTTTCTAACATTGCTAAGGCGTGCAGGGGAATATCAGGACGGGTGGTAGCGTGGGTTGCGGGTGATAAGTCGTCGGTGTTGGTTTCTCCGGGAACTTTGAAAACCGTGACGGTGATAGTTTCGGGGAGTGTGGGACGGGAAGTAAACCATTCTGCTTCTGCCCAAGATTCTACCACTCTTTTAGCGTAGGGGTTGGTTTTGGCAAGTTCTAAAACATCGTGAAACGCATCATAAACTAACAGAATTTTGCTGAGTGCGGTTGCTGCATAAGCGGCGATGGGTTCTTTTCCTTGGCCACCCATAACTAAAGGTGGTTCAGAAGTATCAGAATTATCACTGCTGGAAACTTGCAGTAAATCAATTAATGATTGTACGTTGTAACCGCCTACCATTGTTCCCAGTAATTCCACTGCATCTACAGGAGAAACTAAGGGACTGGTAATTTCTCCTTTGGCAATTGCAGTGAGGAAACCGGCTTTTACATAAGCTGCTTCATCTACTCCAGGGGGAATGCGATCGCGTAATAAATTTAACAGTACCTCTTCTTCACCTGGGGGGGGATTTTTCAGTAATTCACACAATGCTGATGTTTGTTGTGCGTTTAATGGTAAGGGGGGAATACCTAATTGGGCGCGTTCGGCAACGTGTTGACGATATTCTTGCAGCATAGTTTAGTTTTTCTCCTGTAATATCTTGTTTTCTTTATTTTATTGTAAGGGAATTGTTACAGGAGTTACTAATGGACTAAATTGGTTATCAATAACAGTTTATCGTTTATAATCTGAACAGTAAAGTTTACATTAGGTAAGTAATAATGTTTATCAGGAGTTAATTATGTCATACAAAAATATTATTACCATAGAACCAGCAAAGAGAAGTGGACAACCTTGTATTAGAGGTATGAGAATTACGGTTTATGATGTTCTTTCCTATTTAGCATCAGGAATGACTGTTGAAGAAATATTAGCTGATTTTCCTTATTTAACTAAGGAAGATATTTTAGCTTGTTTAAATTATCTGTACAACTAAAATAATAGAATTAATGATAAAAAATAACCATGAAATTATTTTATCTATTATGGAAAATCAAAATACTGGTATTCTGGCTTTGTATAGTTAAAACGTAGGGGCGAACGGCCGTTCGCCCTGGTTATAGCAGTCCCTGAAAAACATTAAGAGTTATTAACGATGATTGCTTTATACTATTGCTCTAGTGTAATTTGCTGACAGTAATACATCAATTGATTTGTAGTCAAAATCTATGTGGAACTTAAAAGACTCTATCACACAAGTCAAAAATGCCTTTTATCAAGCATTACAATATATTCCTGATTTCAACAATCTTAAAGCTACCGAAAAAGGAAAAATCGTAGATGCTAGTTTTAAGTCTCTAGTCAAGGATTTGATGGACGACTTTGGCATGATACCAGGAGAGGATTATGAAGATAATCTGCGTGATAATGAACCAGGTGCAGATTTTGTGATTCTTTCACCAAGAGCTAATAACTTAATCAAAGATTTATTAGATGGGAAAATTACAGTAATTAAAGAACATACAAGAGTAAGTAAAACAGGTAATGCTTATACTGTTAATGCTCATTACAGAAAAATTGCATAAATGTTATTGTTCAGTAATCATTTAAAGAAAGATTGAATATGGAATCGAAAGTCTTTAAACAAGGAAACTATATCTGGGAATGTAAATCTTCTTACGATCCCAGTGGTGAGATTGATTTAAGTTATCTAAAATCAGCAATTAGAAGTGTTGAAAAAAGATGGGAAAGAGAAGGAAAACCTAGTGGCTATTATTATGTTTTTCCTATAAATGTAATAACTAATACAGCTAGACAAGAGCTAGAGAGATTTAAACAAGCCTATCAAGGTCAGGTTGATATTGGTTATTATGATAGAGAACAAGTACAACGATTAATCCAAAACTTATCAAAATTAAGTGATATGCAGTCACTTGTTGATTATATTAAACAAGTATGGAAAGGATAAAAAATGCCACAAGAGATTCAATTTTTCACTATCAAAATATTTTCTGAGATGTTTCTATCAGAATTTAATGGTGAAACTAATCCTTTTAATACAAACAGCATTTATAAATGCTTAAAAGAATTATTTCAAGGTACAGAAACAAAGTCTCAAGAATACGTAGACAAATATTTTGATAATGTTGAGTTAGATTATTTATGTAATATTACTTTATCCGAACTAGAAAAAATAGATGCAGACTTGGATAAGAAATATCAGCATATTTTTGATCCAAAAACTAATACATTGTCATTTGTAAATGAAGAATTATGGTCAACCTTAGAGAAAATTATAGTTGATAAAACTCAGAAATGTCTTTCTGGTGAAAATAAAAGTACATCACTAAAAAATAATGTGAAAATTAGTCAAGATTATCAAAAATTATTGGATTTGTTTAACAAAAGGATTTTATTTATGGCCAGTTTTTAACATTGTTTAATGGTTGGGTAGGGGTGAACGGCCGTTCACCCCTACAATATAAAATATTACATGAAAAATATATCTAAGATTAAATTTTATGACCTATAATCCCAATATACATAAACGTCAATCAATTCGTCTTAAAGGCTATGATTATTCTCAATCTGGTCTTTATTTCATTACAATTTGTTGTTATCAACGTGAATGTTTATTTGGAAATATTATAAATAGTCAAATGATATTAAATAATTTTGGTGAATTAATAAAAGAAGAATGGTTAAAATCAGCAGAAATTAGAAAAGAAATTGAGTTGGATAATTTTGTAATCATGCCTAATCATTTTCATGGAATTGTTATTATTAATCAGGAAATAAACAGAGATTTTATTAAAAATAATGTAGATTTTCTGGATAATAATGTAGGGGCAAACGGCCGTTCGCCCCTACAACAAATTCAATCATCATCACTAAAAATATCAATGAAACCAAAATCTTTATCATCATTAATAGCAGGTTTTAAATCAGCAACAACCAAGAAAATTAATATGATTCGTAATACACCTCAAAATCCCGTTTGGCAACGCAATTATTATGATCATATTATTAGAAATGATGAATCTTTAGCAAGAATTAGAGAATACGTCGAAAATAATCCTTTATCTTGGGAAAATGATCAATTACATCCTAATAATCCTTCTAAATGGTAATTAGTACGATCTCTTACTGAATATTTATTAATTTAAAATAACCCCATCCTATAAATCCTTAAATCCTGGACATCCTAATTCTGACAATCATTCAATTTCCCAATCTTCTAATTTTAAACCTTCAACTCTGATAAATTCCCTAGTATTATGGGTCACTAAAATTAAATCATGAGACAAAGCAATAGAAGCGATTAATAAATCATTATATCCAATAGGAGTACCAAAATTAGCTAATTGAGCGCGAATTTTACCCGCATTCAAAGCCGAAATATCATCTAAAGGTAAAGAAACAAACACCTCTAAAAATCGCTTTACCTTTGCCCAAACTTGATCAGGCTTATCACTTCTCATTGCTCCATAAAATAACTCTAACTTCACCACAGAACAAACTACAATATCTTCTAAATTAGTATCTTCTAACTTTCTTCTAATAACTAAATCTTCATTCAAATATTTAATACATACATTCGTATCCAACAAATATTTCATGATAATTTAAAATCCTCTAAATCCTCAAAAACACCTTCAGAATCAATAACTAGAGGAGTATCTTTTAAACAACCTGAAGTTTCTTCAAAAAAATTAGCAGGCCAACCTTTTCCTTTAGGCTTATTTTCCTGTTGAGAATTATCACTAGGTTTAACAATAATAGTAACTGTTAAATCAGCATTACTAATATTAACAGGAATATCTAAATGTAATATTCCATCTTGTCCAACATGAGAGTTTATAGTTATTGTTTCCATAAATTTTCTAAACAAGGTAACTACATCATAACATACCATATATTATTATATATCAATTACATCCTATAAATCCTAAAATCCTGGACATCCTGATTCTGACAAAAGAAATCAATAATCTCATATACAATATAAATAAACAAAAAACCTCTACACCTATCTTACCAATGACTGCAAAAATTAAACCAGATTGGGCTGGAGAAACCTTACTTTCCAAATTCGTCAACCTATTAATTAATACCAAACCCATCTACAGCTTGATGAAACAACAAGCAAGACAGGTACTTATTAAAACCGCCGAAAAAAACGGTGTTGCTTGGCGTAAAAATTACCAAAAACTAGAAGCTTCAGAAATCAAAAACAAGCTGCAAGAAAATACAAATCCTAAAGTAACCTATCCTGATTATTATAACGTTCCCTTCCATGCTTATGATCAAGGAAATATGTGTTGGAAAGCAGCATTTGAAGTACCCAGTGCAACCTATTCTATGGCCTTGCGGGTGTGGCCAAAAGAAAATATCACTTGGGAAACCGCACACCGCAGATTAAGATCCAGTTTTCACGAAGTTCTCGCTAAATACACCACCCAAGATATTAATGATATCCTCGATATCGGTTGTTCTGTAGGAATTTCTACCTTATCTCTGCATCGTTTTTATCAACAAAAACAAAATCATCCCGTGCGTACAGTCGGTTTAGATTTATCTCCCTATATGTTGACTGTAGCGCAAGAATTAGACACTTACAAAGAAATATCCCAATGGTTGCACGCGCAAGCGGAGAAAACAGAATTACCCAGTGAGTCTTTTGACTTAATAACTCTGCAATTTGTCACCCATGAACTTCCCGGTTTTGCAAGTAAAGAAATCTTCCAAGAAGCATTACGTTTACTCCGTCCTGGTGGTTGTTTTGCTATTGTAGATAATAACCCTAAATCACCTGTAATTCAGAACTTACCTCCAGTATTATTCACCTTAATGAAAAGTACAGAACCTTGGAGTGATGACTACTATCTGTTTGACATTGAAGGGTGTTTAAAATCGCTAGGTTTTAATGTTTTAATCACCGTTCCTAGTGACCCCAGACATCGTACTATTGTAGCTCAAAAACACAATTAATTAACCTAAAAGGTGCGTTAAATTTCATTAATGCACCCTACACAAAAAATGGTTTTATTTCAATCTAATATTCTTTAACAATCTTAACAATTACTATTTAGCAAAATACAAGGCACAATAAGTATAAGTGAAAGTGTAATATTTATGAGTTACTGTCTTAACCCCCACTGTTTACAACCAGAAAACCCTGATGATGTCAAATTCTGTATAACTTGCGGTACTAAACTACTTCTAAAAGAACGTTACCGCGCTATCCAACCCATCGGCCAAGGTGGTTTTGGGAGAACATTTTTAGCAGTGGATGAGGATAAACCCTCAAAACCTCCCTGTGTCATTAAGCAATTTTACCCCCAAGCACAGGGTACAAACACAGTACAAAAAGCAATAGAGTTATTTAATCAGGAAGCTGTACAGTTAGATGAATTGGGAGAACATCCGCAAATTCCCAGTCTTTTAGCTTATTGTACACAAGATGATAGACAATATTTGGTACAAGAATTTATAAATGGGCAAAATTTAGCCCATGAGTTATTAAATAAAGGTACTTTTAATGAAAATCAAATTAAAGAATTATTGCATGATTTATTAAGTGTATTACAATTTTGTCATAGTAAACAGGTAATTCATAGGGATATTAAACCCGAAAATATTATTAGGAGAAATAGCGATAATAAACTGGTAATAGTTGATTTTGGGGCAGCGAAATCAACCGCAGGACAAGCTTTAAATAGAACAGGAACAAGTATCGGCAGTCCTGAATATGTTGCACCAGAACAGATGCGAGGAAGGGCAATTTTTGCCAGTGATATCTATAGTTTAGGGGTAACTTGCATTAATTTGTTAACTGGTCGTTCACCCTTTGAGAGTTATGATACTCATCATGCAGCTTGGGTGTGGAGACAGTTTTTAAAAACTCTTGTGAGTAATGAATTAGGGGTAGTTATTGATAAAATGGTACAAACTATTCCTAGTAGTCGTTATCAAACAACGGAAGAAGTTTTGAAAGATTTACAAAGTTTAAATCCACAAACTCCCGTAGTGATTCCACCAACAATTATTAATCAACCCGTTAAACAAAATATTCCTACTTCTCAAAATCCTGGTCAATCTGATCAGATAAACAAAGAATTACAAGCAGTAAAAACACAATTTACAGGAGGTAAACAGCAACCACAAAACCCAAAATCACCAACATCTAATTCTAATGTTACTAATAACAATAATGATGTCATAGATCAAGAACTAGAAGAAATGAGAGCTAAATTTTCAGAAAGTTAATAAATTACTGATACCGGATATTCATCTTTTCATACAAACCTAAAATTTGCAAATAATTACAACAGAGTTGGGTAAAGTGAGGTACAAAACTAAACCCACAATCTTTAGCTGGAAAGCATTTGAAAGCTGCTGTATTACCTTCCATATCACCACTTACCAAAATTGTACCATCAGGACTAGCTGAATGCTTCCATTTTGCAGCACTACAGGATATTTATGTTATGTTACTTTACTCAACTCCATTAATACCATATCTGCTAAATCTCCATTCGGCATAGTCCAGGATTTATACATAGTTTCCTTAATAATAAATCCTGTTTTTTTACACATATTAATTGAAGTTTTGTTAGATAGTAAAATTGACGATCCAATAGTTTTCAGTTGTAATTCATTAAAGGCATAATTTACTATCCGTTGTAATCCTAATCTTCCATATCCTTTGTTTCTGTATCTTGAATCTAGAATTACTACCCCTACTTCAGCAGCCAGTAGATCCACATTCATCCCTTTTAAAACCACATATCCGATGGGAAAATCATCCAGAGTTAAGTAAATTCCAAATACTAAAGGTTCACTATCTCGACAGTAAGGTAAAGCATGAGATGAAATAGCAGCTATAAATTTTTCTATTTCATGAATTTCAAAAAATGTATTCCAGCCCAATAAATCTATTAATCTTGAGTCTTGAGCTAGTTTAATTAAGTGTTGTATATGGCTATATTCTTGTATGGTAGCCAAAAAAATCTTTGCCCCTGTGGGCTTATATTCTTGTTCTAAGAGGATACTTTTTAACATATTGTTACGCGCTGAAATTAGGAATTACATAACCACAAATATATCTACGGTGAGCGATGCCAGTTGTGTAAATCCCGTGAAAAAATAGTTCTTGACTGAATCATTTATTATATAGTACACTCTACCGTGAATTGTTACAAACTCAAATTCTGAATAAAAAATAAGTAGATGATACAAGTAAATATAATACCCAATAAGGGGCGTGGAATTATAGCTACGCAAGATATTTCTAAAGGAACATTACTAGAAATAGCTGCCGTCAGCATAATTCCATCGGAAATCAGAAAAAGTGTTCAACCGAAGATAGAAGTCTTCAAATATTTGTTTGTACAGCCATCGGAATATAAAGGAAGCAAAGAGTCCAACGCATATTTAGTATTTGGTTTAGCTTCTCTGTGTAATCATAATAGAGAACCTAATTCCTTTATAGACTGGGTTGAAAACGAAATTGGCATTTGGTCACATTTGATCGCGCAAAAAGATATCAGAAAAGGCGAAGAAATTACTTTATTTTATACCAATATTGATGAATATGTTGATAAAAAAGGATTTCTATAACTTAGTTTTTAACTGATTAAGATGGAATTCATGTTAAGATGAATTTTAGATGAAAATGGTAATTAAGCCCCTGCTTTTTATAAAATGCTTACTTAGGTGAATAATGATTGTTTAGTAATTGTAGATAAACAGGGAAATACTTGTGAGTAAACTGATCAAATCATCTGCATTCATTAAAAAATAAGGGCGGTAAAACCGCCCCTAAAATCAATCTTAACTAACTAAAAACAACTTACTTCTTAGCTTCAGCAATGGGAACCCACTCAGTGTGGAAAGTTCCTTCCTTATCAATCCGTTTGTAGGTGTGAGCGCCAAAGTAATCCCGTTGTGCTTGAGTCAAGTTTTGAGGTAAACGTTCTCTGCGGTAGCTGTCGAAATAATCCAAAGAAGCACTAAAAGCAGGAACAGGAATTCCCATCTTCGCAGCAGTGACAATTACTTCCCGCCAAGCAGCTTGTCTATCCAGAATTGTTTGCTTAAATTCAGGTGCTAACAACAAGTTAGGTAAGCCAGGATTTTCGTCAAAAGCTTTCTTAATTTTGTTCAAGAAACCAGCACGAATAATACAACCACCTTTCCAAATTCGAGCCATTTCACCCAAATTTAAACCCCAATTGTAGGTTGTAGAAGCGGTAGAAATTAACGCCATACCTTGGGCATAGGAACAGATTTTAGAACAATAAAGTGCATCACGCACCATGTTCACAAAAGTCTTTGTATCCTTAAACTGAGTAGGAACAGGGCCAGTTAATTGTTTAGAAGCCGCAATCCGTTCATCTCGAATAGAAGAGATAATTCGAGAATTTACAGCCGCAGTAATTGTAGGAATAGCAACGCCTAATTCTAAAGCAGTTTGTACAGTCCAACGACCAGTACCTTTTTGTCCCGCAGCATCAACAATTAAGTCAACTAAGGGAATTTTGGTATCAGGGTCAACGTAGGGGAAAATATTAGCGGTAATCTCAATCAAAAATGAATTGAGTTCGTCGGTTTTATTCCACTCAGAAAATACTTCATGTAACTGTGCAGGATTTAAACCACCAACATTTTTGAGTAAATCATAGGCTTCTGCAATTAACTGCATATCGCCGTACTCAATCCCGTTGTGAACCATTTTTACATAGTGACCAGAACCACCGGGTCCAATGTAGGTTACACAGGGGCCATCATCAACCTGAGCAGCGATTTTGTTAAAGATGGGGGAAAGGTACTCATAGGAACTTTTTGTACCACCAGGCATGAGGGAAGGTCCGTTTAACGCGCCTTCTTCACCACCACTCACACCCATACCGATGTAGCGTAAACCGGTGGGTTCTAATTCCTGAGTGCGTCTTTCTGTATCTTCAAACCAAGAGTTACCACCATCAATGATGATGTCACCTTCTTGTAATAATGGTTTTAACTGGGCAATTACTGCATCAACTGGTTTACCAGCTTGCACCATTACCAAGATTTTGCGAGGACGTTCTAATGAAGCGACAAATTCTTCTAAGGTAAATGCTGCAACAACATTCCGTCCTCCAGCACGGTTGGCCATGAAGGCATCGGTTTTTTCACGAGAGCGGTTGTAAACTGCAATTGGGAAGCCATTACGCTCAACGTTAAGAGCGATATTCTCGCCCATTACGGCTAATCCAATCACACCAAAGCTTTGTAATGTCATAGTTCAAATCTTCTTTTGGTTTTGGCTAACTCTTGCAGATCCTTTCATCTATAAGGGTAAACCGAGATTTTGGGTTCACTCCTAAAGAAGACATTAAGAGTTGATGTTAAAAACAGAAAACCATAACTAATACGGTTTTAATTTGTATCGAAGTCAACAATTCAGTCACAAAATTTGCAAAATGGAAATATTGACACAACAGTAAGGAGTCGAAAAAATGCTGGCCTATCTCCTAGCGTTTGTAGTGGGGCTTGGTAGTTTAGCTATTTACCTAGCAGCTTTTTTTTTCCCGGAAATCCACCGCAAGAATGATTTTATCTGGAGTGGTGTGGGGATGTTCTACGCTTTGGTACTGTGGATTTTTGCACCACGAATTACCGGAGGTCTGTTGCTGGGACATATAGCTAGTGTGGCGCTTTTGGTTTGGTTTGGTGGACAAACTCTGTCTTTACGTCGTCAACTGACACCGGAGGTACAACAAACTCCTATTCCTAGTTCTGAGTCAGTTAAGGTGAGTATCCAAGAACAGGCATCTAGGTTATCTGTGCTGGAAAGGCTCAAACAATTACCAGCTGCGCTTGGTGGTGTGTTCAGTGGTGTCAAAGGTAAGGTACAACAAACTCTGACGAAGAAACCAGTCGCCACCACAGAAAAACCTGTTGAGGAAGTTCTTGATCAAACTACTGCTGTGACTGAACAACCACCGGAAAATTCTCCTCAAACTGTGGAGGAAATGGAAATTCCCTCAACTGAGGTTCCGGAGGAAGTTACACCTGATATTCAATTTCCTGTGACTGAACAACCACCGGAAAATTCTCCTCAAACTGTGGAGGAAACGGAAATTCCCACAACTGAGGTGAAGGAAGAACTCACACCACCCAGTCCTCCACAGGATCAAGTTGTCTCAGATAATACGCCTAATATTCCAGCAGATATACCATCAGAAAAATTACCACCAAATTCAGAGTCTGGAAGTTAGGTACTGGAAGGAACTGGAAATAATAAACATCATCTATTGTTCAGTTCCTTTCAGCATTTTTATGTAAGCACTTTGTATGAAAAAATCTTAAAATTTGTCTAAAGTTTCCGGAAAAAGATGTATAATTTTTATTACATACAATTCAGGCAATGATTTAAAACCAGTGTCAGATACAAAATCGTTATCAGGTGCAGAAAGTAGAATATCTATTGAACCTTTAGCTCAACAATGGGCTAAAAAGTATTTGCAGAATCTCCTAGTTAATACTGATACTCAGGAAAACTCAACGCCTCTCAGTTTGTCAGAGATAATATCTGTCTCTGGACGACAGAAAACGGCGGCAACAATCATGGCATCTTTACGGAGTATCAGTGTAAAAGCATGGAATAAAACCGAGGATCTACTTGCTGGTCCCATTATTCAACACCGTATAGATTTTAATGTCATCAATCCTTGGGAGATTTCCCAAGATTGTTTTCAAATTTACCAAAAAGCCCTAGATGTCTATACCCTATCCGGAGCCAGTAGGCCTCTTGATTTATTGACAAAATTTGTTCAAACTGATGATTTGATATCTCTAGAAGATTTAAAGCTGGAAACTGAACAGATAGCTCCTCAAGAGTTAGCAAGGGTGATTGGTGCAGATATAGGAGCAGTCAGAAAAAAATATACAAACATTGATCCCAGAGCGATTGGTTTTGTGAGTATGCAGTTTCATTACACTGGACAAATGCTGATAGAATCGCTAAATAGTTTTGAGCGATCGCTAGTAGGTGCATACTTTAAGGTAATTGATGACCATTTGTATATGCCTTTACAGCGTGCTTATTTAGCAGCAGCAAAACATGATTATAATTCTCCAACTATATCGGTGGTACAAAAGCTATTACCAGTTAGTACAGAAATTGCCCAGACAATTACTAAAAAAATTGTTGAGCTTTTCCCTAGATATGAAACTATGTCTGGGATGTTAAGTGATGAATTAGTTAGAACTTCTAGCATCCGTGATGTGGAAATGTTCCAAGTTTATTTATGGGTATGTGTTTTAGAAGGTAATGTTTCTGCTATTCAAGAAGAGTTATTTCCTTTGTGTGTGATGCTCTATCCAACTTTACAAGTTAAATGGGATATAGTGCGTCAAATGTTATATTTACTGAGGTTTGAAATCCAAGATCGTCTCAACACTCAACAAGTTAATATATTAATGCCTTATTTTCAGATGTTGTCTTCTATGTTTTCGGCTGAATTATTGGATTAATTGATGTTGTAATAGGATGATTTCTAGAACTTTCTATGACTGAATAAAATACTTTTTTTGTTTTAGCAAACCCTGACTATGATTCCTAATTTAGAAGGTACAATTTCTGAGGAGGGGGGAATTACAAATTAAGAATTGCAAATTCGTAATTTTGGCTACTTTTAGTATTTTTTCAAGTGTTATTGAACAGACGGCAAACGAGCTTATGATTCTGTTACATATTTGTTAAGAAACATTACACGGCTCTTAACAAAAGGGAATATTTCTTATGGTAGTTTCACTAGAGAAGAATCGACCACGTGAGGTTGTCATCATTGGTGGTGGCTTTGGTGGACTGTACACAGCAAAAGCTCTTGCTGGTGCGAATGTAAATGTTACTCTGATTGATAAACGGAACTTTCACTTATTTCAGCCACTTTTATATCAAGTTGCCACAGGTACTTTATCACCTGCGGATATTTCTTCACCATTACGATCTGTGTTCAGAAAAAGCAAGAATACAAGAGTGTTGCTGGGAGAAGTAAAAGATATTAATCCAACAACTCAACAAGTAATTTTGAATGATCAAATAGTACCTTACGATACATTAGTTGTGGCTACTGGTGCTAACCATTCTTATTTTGGTAAAGATAACTGGAAAGAATTTGCTCCTGGTTTAAAGACTGTAGAAGATGCCATTGAAATGCGTCGTAAGATATTTTCAGCATTTGAAGCAGCAGAAAAAGAAACTGATCCGGAAAAACGTCGTGCTTTGTTGACTTTTGTGATTGTGGGTGGTGGTCCAACAGGGGTAGAATTAGCGGGAGCGATCGCCGAATTAGCCTATAAAACTTTGAGAGAAGATTTCCGCCATATAAACACCTCAGAGGCGAAGATTTTACTATTACAAGGTGGCGAGCGTATTCTCCCCTTTATGTCCCCAGAGTTATCCCAAGCAGCAGCAGAAGCGTTGCAAAAGTTAGGAGTATTGATCCAAACTCAAACCAGAGTCACAGACATTGCTAACGATATTGTCACCTTCAAAAAAAGCGATCAAGTACAAGAATTGCGTGCAAAAACCATTTTATGGGCTGCTGGTGTACAAGCTTCCCCAATGGCGAAAGTATTAGCAGAAAAAACAGGTGTAGAATGCGATCGCGTGGGTAGAGTCATGGTAGAACCAGACCTAACCGTTAATGGCTATAAAAACATTTTCGTAATTGGAGATTTAGCTAATTTCTCTCATCAAACTGGTCAACCTTTACCCGGTGTAGCACCCGTAGCTAAACAACAAGGTGAATATGTAGCTGGACTAATTCAACTGCGTATGCAAGGCCGTAGTTTGCCCAAATTCCACTACAGTGATGTGGGTAGTTTGGCAATGATTGGACAAAATTTAGCAGTTGTAGATTTAGGTTTCTTAAAACTCACAGGTTTCCTTGCTTGGGTATTCTGGTTACTGATTCACATCTATTTCTTAATTGAGTTTGATACTAAGATTGTAGTTATCATTCAATGGGCTTGGAATTATCTTACCCGGAATCGTCGTTCTCGATTAATTACAGGTAGAGAAGCTTTTTTGGAAACACCAGACGTTGACACAAATACTCCATACGAATCGCCAGAAACCAAGCAGACAGTCAAGGTTTAGGATTGTTGATTTGTCGCTATTACCAGTACATTGAGGTCTATTAAAAAGCCCATCATCCTGATAAACACTAAATCCAATTAGTGTGAGATGGTGGGTTTAATGATGTTTTTTAAAAGTCTGTAATTTGGGTAGAACGAAGTGAAACCCAACACCACCAACCAAGATATTATAATTCATGTTGGGTGTGCTATATCATAATTAATGTTGGGTTGCGCTTCGCTTAACCCAACCTACGGGGTAAAATAAATATCATCAAATATCACTTTACTCAAAGGTTATTTACATTATGCAATATCGCCGCGCTAGGGTGGAAGGAGGAACATACTTTTTTACAGTGGTAACAGAAAAAAGACAAAAAATATTATGTTTCCCAAAAAATGTTTCTTTATTAAGAGATGCTTTTAGTTATGTAATGCAAAAACATCCATTTATTATAGATGCCATTGTTATTTTACCTGATCATCTCCATTGTATTTGGACATTGCCAGAACATGATCATAATTTTTCAACTCGTTGGCGTTTAATTAAAAGTTATTTTAGTCGTAAATGTGAAACTATTGTACCAGAAAATATATCTTTATCTAGACAAAATAAAAAACAACGTGCAGTATGGCAACATCGTTTTTGGGAACATTTAATTAGAGATGAAATAGATTTTCAAAATCACGTTAAATATATTCATTATAATCCGGTAAAACATGGTTTAGTAAAAGCTCCAAAAGATTGGGAATATTCCAGTTTTCATCGTGCTGTGCGTCAAGGTATTTATGACATAATGTGGGGTGCAAGTGAGGATATTATTTTTGATGATAATATTGATAACGAGTAGGTTGGGTTGAATGAAATGAAACCCAACATTAACATCAAAATATAAATAATTGGTGTTGGGTTATGGCTTCGCCACACTTCGTGAACGTACCTCAACCCAACCTACATTTGTCATGTGCGGACGCTTAGTGGTATAATTTCGATATGGGTTTTAATACCTAACTATATCTCTTTTCCAAAAATCAGCTTGATTTCAGTATGAAAGTAGTATCTATTATTAACTATAAGGGTGGCGTTGGTAAAACCACTATCACCGCTAATCTGGGAACGGAATTAGCGTGTAGAGGATATAGAGTGTTATTAATTGATGCTGATCCTCAGTGCAGTTTAACATTTTCTTTTTTTAATTCTTCCGATCAATTTAACTGGTTTGAAGGAAAAGAATTGACATTAAAAACATTTTTTGATTCATTAATAAGGTCTATTCCCAACCCCAAATCATTTGGTGACGTGAGGGTGAAGATAAGTAAAATTAATAAAAAAATACAAGAACAGGGTGGAAAAGGTTCATTACATTTAATTGCTTCTCACTTAGAATTAATTAACATTGACATGAAACTTGCTGGTATCTTGGCAGGAGGAATTGACAGACATGAACAAGCATCAAGATACTTAAATTGTTTTAGTTCAATTTCTCAAGGATTAGAAAAATTAAAATCACAGTATGACTTTGTTTTAATTGACTGCCCTCCCAATTTCAACATTGTCACTAAAACATCTATAGCAGCTAGTAATTACATCTTAATACCATCAAGACCAGACCATTTATCAACATTAGGAATATCCTATTTAAAGAAAAGTGTTAAGGAGTTTGTCGAAGATTATAATTACTATACAAAACAAGCTAACATTTCAGTGATTGATCCTAAAATTATTGGAGTAGTATTTACAATGGTAAAAGTTCATACTGGGCAACCGATTAATGCTCATCAAAGATATATGAATAATGTTGTAAAAGAACAAAAATTAAAGATATTTGATGCTTTTATTAGAGAAAATCAAACTACATTTGCAATGGCTTCGGAAAAGGGAATTCCTGTTGTTTTAAGTGCGGCTTCATCATCAGATATTGCTCAAGAACTTAAAGAAATGGTAGATGAATTTGAATATTTGATTAATTAGATTGATAGAAAATACTATGGATAATTATCAAGTTAACAACGAAAATCACAATGATATTCCAAAGGAAGTAATTGAATTATTCAGAAAACAATGGATAAAATTTAATGATGAGCAAAAAAATGATATTTTGCAAGGTAACGCTCAACTTAGGGTAAATTGTTTCTATCCAAAAGCTGTTAAAAAGAAAGATATTTCATCTCGCAAACCTATTGATATTGATAAAAATCATCAAAATGAAAATTTAGACTATACTCAACTTTCACAAAGATTAGATCAGTTAAATTCAAAAGAAGAGGGATTAGACTTTTTAAAATCGTCTTTCCCTACAAAAAAATCTCTAGAGTCTTTTGCAAAATTTTTGAAAATCTCGACACAAAAACAAAATCTACAAGAACTGAGAGAAAGTATTGTTTCTGCAACAATAGGTTATCGGTTAACAATACAGTTTATTGAAAAAAGAAGAAGACCAAAACTAGAGGATGAATTTTTAGATGAAAATGAAAAATTTACTCAAGTAGTTAAATTTTGTATTTTTATTGATCTGGAATTGTATTTCCTTCTTCATATTGAGCTATTGCTTGTTCAATTATTTCATTATTCACATCTGTCAGATCAGACTTAGAATAAATCGTAGTGAGGATAATTCCTTGAGCAGTTTTTAAATAATAAATCACCCTATATCCTCCACTCTTTCCTTTTTGAATGTTACTATTTTTAATACGAACTTTGAAAACTTGATATTTAATTCCAGCAATTCTATCTCCAGGAATTTCACCTGCTTGTAGTTGATCAATTAAAGGTTGAATATCACTACGAATAGAACGATAGCGTTTAGCCAGTTCTCTTAAATCTCTTTGAAAACGAGGAGTAAGAGCAATTTCCCTTGGTAGTGGTTCATTATTATTCTGCATCTATTCCTTCCCACATTTGTGAAAGGGGTATAGTTTGCCCACTTAATGCTTCTTTTATTCCCTGATGAATACCTTCAATGACAATTTCTGTGGGTGTTTCTTCAAAAGATAAATTGTTCTCTAATTGGAAAATAGATTTTTGAATAAGTTGCAGTGCATAAGTTTCCACAGAAAGTCCTTGCTGTTGTGCTTCCTGTGTTAAATACTGTTCTAATTCTGGTGGTAAGTTTAAGGTTAATGTCATGATGTTTCTTCTAAGTTACTTCATATCAAAATTATATCTTCCTTTCTGCCTTTGCTCCTTTGCGCCTTTGCGTGAAACTAAAAAATCTAAAACTCCAGTACACCTACCTCATCCCACCTCCTATAATTGATCAAATAACTGCAAACATATCTTAGGCATGAAACCGTGACTGAACCCGGACAATACAAAGATACCGTTAACCTCCCCAAAACTAAATTCGATATGCGGGCAAACGCAATTAAACGCGAACCCGAAATCCAACAATTCTGGGCAGAAAATAACATTTATTCTCGCCTCTCTCAAGAAAACCCAGGCGAAATATTTATACTGCACGACGGACCACCCTACGCTAACGGTCAGTTGCATATTGGTCATGCTTTAAATAAGATTCTCAAAGATATTATTAACCGTTACAAACTCCTACGCGGGCGTAAAGTTCGCTACGTTGCAGGATGGGATTGTCACGGATTACCAATTGAGTTAAAAGTTCTGCAAAACATGAAATCCGCAGAACGGCAAAACCTCACACCCATACAGTTACGTCAAAAAGCGCAAGAATTCGCACTTAAAACTGTTAATGAACAACGGGAAAGTTTTAAACGCTATGGTGTGTGGGGTGATTGGGAAAATCCTTATTTAACCTTACAACCGGAATACGAAGCCGCGCAAATTGGCGTATTTGGGCAAATGTTCTTAAAAGGTTACATCTATCGCGGTTTGAAGCCTGTACACTGGAGTCCTAGTTCTCGGACTGCTTTAGCAGAAGCTGAGTTAGAATATCCTGAAGGTCACGTTTCTAGGAGTATTTACGCCGCTTTCCCGGTAGTGAAGGTCTCCGACAAAATAAAATCAATTTTAGAGCCATTATTACCTGATTTGGGCGTGGCTGTGTGGACAACTACTCCCTGGACGATACCCGGTAATTTGGCGGTGGCTGTGAATGGGGCGTTAAATTATGCGGTTGTTGAGGTGGCACGCAGAGACGCAGAGACGCGGAGAGAATGCAAGTATCTAATAGTTGCGGCTGATTTGGTGGAACGGTTGGCTGGGGTTTTGGATGCTGAGTTGACCGTGAAGGCAAAATTCTCTGGTCAGGATTTGGAACACTGCGTTTACCGTCATCCGCTGTTTGACCGTGAAAGTCCGGTGGTGGTTGGTGGCGATTATATCACTACTGATTCTGGTACTGGGTTGGTACATACTGCTCCTGGTCATGGTCAGGAGGATTATATTGTTGGACAGCGTTATGGTTTGCCAATTCTTGCACCTGTAGATGATGCTGGTAATTTTACGGATGAAGCTGGTAAGTTTGCTGGCTTGAATGTTTTGGGTGACGGTAATCAAGCGATTATTGATGCGTTGACGGAAGCGGGTTCTTTGTTGAAGGAGGAAGCTTATGAACATAAGTATCCCTATGATTGGAGAACTAAGAAACCGACTATTTTCCGCGCTACTGAACAATGGTTCGCTTCTGTGGCAGGATTTAGGGAAGATGCTTTAAAGGCGATCGCTTCTGTGGATTGGATTCCCGAACAAGGTAAGAATAGAATTACACCGATGGTTGCAGAACGTTCTGACTGGTGTATCTCTCGTCAGCGAACTTGGGGTGTTCCTATTCCTGTTTTCTATGATGAGGAAACTGGGGAAGCGTTGCTGAATGCAGATACCATTAACCACGTTCAAGCTATCATTGCAGAGAAGGGTTCTGATGCTTGGTGGGAGTTGTCGGTTGAGGAATTGTTACCCGAACCTTACCGCAGTAATGGTAAAAAGTACCGCAGGGGTACAGATACTATGGATGTGTGGTTTGATTCTGGTTCGTCTTGGGCTGCTGTTGCGAAGCAAAGACCAGAATTAGGTTATCCTGTGGATATGTATTTGGAAGGTTCTGATCAACATCGGGGATGGTTTCAATCTTCTTTATTAACTAGCGTTGCGGTGAATGGAATTGCACCTTATAAAACGGTTTTAACTCATGGTTTCGTTTTGGATGAAAATGGACGAAAAATGAGTAAGTCGTTGGGAAATGTGGTTGATCCAAATGTGATTATTAATGGTGGTAAAAACCAAAAACAAGAACCTGCTTATGGTGCGGATGTGTTGCGTTTGTGGGTTTCTTCCGTTGATTATTCTGGGGATGTGCGGTTAGGAAATAACATCATTAAACAATTAGCTGATGTGAGAAATAAAATCCGCAATACTTCCCGGTTTTTATTAGGTAGTTTGCATGATTTTGATCCTCAAAAAGATGCGGTTGCTTTTGAAGATTTACCAGATTTAGATAAGTATATGTTGCACCGTATCCGTGAGGTATTTAATGAGGTGACAACTGCTTTTGAAAACTTCCAGTTTTTCCGCTTTTTTCAAACAGTACAGAATTTCTGTGTTGTGGATTTGTCAAACTTTTATTTAGATGTTGCGAAGGATAGATTATATATCAGTGCTGCTGATAGTTTCCGTCGTCGCAGTTGTCAAACTGTTTTGCAAATTGCACTGGAGAATTTAGCTAGAGCGATCGCACCCGTTTTGTGTCATACTGCGGAAGATATCTGGCAATTTATCCCCTATCAAACATCATCTAAATCAGTGTTTGAAGCTGGTTGGGTACAGGTTGATGATGAGTGGGAAAAAGACGAAATAGAAGCAGAATTTTGGAATAGTCTGCGTTCACTCCGCACTGATGTTAATAAAGTGATGGAACAAGCGCGGATAGAAAAAATGATTGGTTCATCTTTGGAAGCGAAGGTGTTAATAAATATTCCCCATAAACAGTTACGTGAAGCTATTCAAGCTTTCAATCCTGAAAAGGGTAATAATATTGATGAGTTGCGGTATTTATTCCTAGCATCTCAGGTAGAAATTGTAGCTACCGCAAAAGCTGCTGAAGTGAAATATACAGCAACCACAGAAGATTGGACAATTGGAGTAGTAAAAGCAGACGGTGAAAAATGCGATCGCTGTTGGAATTATTCCACTCATGTAGGAGAATCAGAAGAACATCCATTATTGTGTGAACGTTGTGTTCCCGCACTAGCTGGAGAGTTTTAATATCATATAATGTAGGGGTTTAGCAATGCTAAATCCTTACAAAAGATTCAGATTTTTCTATTAAAAAGAATATATACATCAAAACTATGAAAATACAAACACCCACAGTTACAGAAACTTTACCAATAGTTCTAAAGATACCACCAAGCATCATTATAACTGATGAGCAATTTTTTCATATTTGTCAATTAAATCGTGATTTAAGAATAGAACGCAACCAATTTAGAGACTTATTAATTATGTTACCTACTGATTCAGAAACAGGTCAACGTAATTTTAATTTAATTGGTAAATTAGGTGATTGGATAAAACAAGATGGTACAGGTGTAGGTTTTGCTTCTAGTGCTGGTTTTACCTTACCCAATGGTGCTGTACGTTCTCCTGATGTTGCTTGGATAAAAAAAGAACGTTGGCAAAGTTTAACACCCCAACAACAAGAAAAATTTGCTCCTATTGCACCTGATTTTGTAATTGAATTACGTTCTCCCAGTGATAGTTTAAAACCATTACAAGAAAAAATGGCAGAATATATAGAAAATGGTGTGAAATTAGCTTGGTTAATTGACAGAAAACAACAGAAAGTATATATTTATCGGCCTAATCAAAATGTAGAAGAATTAGATCACCCTGCAATATTAAACGGTGAAGATATTTTGCTAGGATTCATTTTAGAATTAAACGATATTTGGTAATATCTCTATTTATTAATAGCAAAAGATTTGAGTAAATTTTGAATTTGCTGATTAATATTATTTACATTAAACCGCTGACTAGCATCTAATCTTCCATAAAAACCGATATCTAAAATACTAACCTTTTCATCAACACAATTATTAATAACTTGCGCTAATTCTTGCGGATTATTCGGTGTAACTAAAAAACCATTCATACCATCTTCAACTAATTCTACAGCACCCCCAGCCTTAGCAGCAACCACAGCTTTACCACATAGCATTGCTTCCACAATTACCCTTCCGAAAGGTTCAGGTGCGATAGAAGTATGTGCAACTAAATTACAAGCTGACATTAATAGAGGAATATCATCACGAAAACCTAAAAATTTCACCCGTTTTTCTAAACCTAATGCAGACACCTTTTGATGTAACTCCTGCACATATTCATCTTCACCAAATAAAGCATCACCCACCAAAATCACATTTACATTTTCAGGACATTTAACCAAAGCATCAATTAAAATATGTTGTCCCTTCCAAGGAGAAAGACGGCTAAAATGTCCCACCACAAATTTATCATTTATCCCTAATTCTTCCCTGATTTTGATAACTTCAAATTCATCAACTTGATAATTATCTGCTTCAAAACCATTATAAACAACTTCAATTATATTCGGGTTTCCTCCAGCTTCGATAAATGCAGTTTTACTAGCTTGGGAATTAGCAATAACTAAAGATGCAAAGTTATTAATTAAAGTCATAGCAACTCGCAAATTAGTTTTACTAAAATGTTCTAAAGAGAGAATATCATGTAAATGATAAACTAGCGGACGACGAGAAAATAAACTTGCTATTGCACCGACAACTAAAGCTTTTTGAGTATTAGCATAAATTACATCATATTTCCTGGCGAGTTGAACTACTCGATAAATTAAAGGTGTAATTTGTCCCAAACTAGCTAACGCTGAAAATAAACCACTTTGTTTATTAACTTTAATTCCTTGAGTTGTTAAAACCTCCACCGGAATATGATTTGTTTCTAGTAACTTTCTAAAATCACCATCTGCAAACAAACCAACCAAACAACTATTAGCATAAGGTTTAACAATATCTAATAAGCACAACTCAGCACCACCAAGTTTACCACTCTGATCCAAAAACAAAAACTTCATAAATAATCCTATGATTCAATCTGCGTTTATCTGCGTCCATCCGCGTTCAAAAATCAATCTTTTATAGCCAAAAGTACCCGTCTTACCTGTTGAGAAATATGATTCCAATCATAATTTTTAACTGCATAATTACGACATTCTTCTCTAGTGGGTAAGGGGATTTTACCTAATCCTATTTGTTCTAATTTATCAGCAATACTATCAACGGTAATAGATTTAGTAATTAAATCTGGTGAAAATCTTTGTAAAATCTCTGGCATTCCCCCCACAGGTGTACATAAAACTGGAGTACCAGACGCTAAAGATTCTACAATTGCTAATCCAAAACCTTCAAAAGATTGACTAGGCATTACAGTTAAATCAGCGGCTTGGTAGGCAATTGGTAATTGTTCATCTGGGAGAAAACCTAAGAATTTAACATTATTTTCTAGTCCTAATTCTTTAACTTGTGCTTCTAGTAAATTTTGGATATGTCCACGACCAGCAATAGCTAACCAAATATCAGGAATTATGGTTTTAATTTTAGCTATTGCTACCAATAATTTATCAATTCCCACACGATGAACCAAACGACGGGATGTAAATAATGTGTATTTATCAGTTGGCCAATTTAAGTTTTTTCTAGCTTGCATCCGAGATAAATTATTATTAAAATGATTAATATCTACACCACCGGGAATTAGATAAATTTTATTCCAAGGGACTTGATATTGTTGATGTAAAATATTACCAAAAGCTTGACTGAGAACAATAAAGCGATCGCATCTATTATAAGTATTTTGTTCTATAAACTGCTTTTTGATCCAAAGACTTAACTTTTTATTGACTACTTCCTCTTGACTTTCACAAGCCCAAGGCCCATGAAAATTAAAGGTAATTGGTACGTGTTTAGGCAACAAATCTAAAATCGGAAAGCTATATAATGCAAAATGTAGATTAATAGCGTCTATTTGTTCTAATTTAATTTTCTGAAAGTTATTTCTAATCTTCCATAATCTTTGCCAAATAGGACTATCTGGAGATGCTAAATTATTTAGTTTAATTAGTGTATTTTGTCCTTCAGGTAAATCAACACCACATAATTCTACCCTATCATTATTCAGAGCTAATTTATTAGTAAGTTCATAAATATATCTTTCCAAACCTCCTGGTGTTTTAGGAAACCAACCTGTACCTACCGTCAGGATAGATG